>JAUXHZ010000149.1 GCA_030621255.1 Candidatus Latescibacterota bacterium | reverse complement strand
CTTGGACACATCTTTAATGAATTGGGAAAGAGTAAAGAATGGAAAGAGCTGGAGGATATTAAAGGAAAGGAGAAGTAAATGGTTATCGAGAAAACAGGAGATCTTATAGGCAAGGGTATGAGTTTCGCGATTGTTCTGGGTCGTTTTAATGAACTTGTTACCGGAAAACTGCTTGAGGGGGCTCTGGATTGCCTGCAAAGGCATGGTGTAGAGCCGGATAAAATTGCAGTTTATCGTGTTCCCGGTTCCTTTGAAATCCCCCAGGCGGCGAAACGACTTGCAACTACGGATATTGATGGCATTATTTGCGCCGGGGCGTTAATCAGGGGGGACACTCCTCACTTTGACCTGCTTGCCGGCCAGGTGGTAAAAGACGTTTCAAATGTAGCGCTCAGTTCCGGAATGCCGGTATCGTTTGGAATTATTACAGCTGATACACAGGAGCAGGCTCTTGAACGCGCGGGCAGCAAAGCGGGGAACAAGGGTTGGCAGGCTGCAATGTCGGCACTTGAGATGGCAAATCTTTTTAACGAGATAGGATAAAAAGGTGCCGATGTGAGTCGAAGAAGAAAGGCCAGAGAAATAGCGCTTCAGACATTATATGCTGTGGAATTGTCATCTGATGACTGGGAAAAAGCGCTCCAGGAAAACGTTTCAAGACGCCGTTCAACTGGTGAATCTGTTGAGTACGCTGATGCCCTGATTCGGCGGGTTGTCAAGGAAAACGAAAAGTTGAATTCAATGATTGAAGAAACGCTTGAAAACTGGGATCTAGACAGAATCTCCATTGTAGATCTTGTGATATTAAAAGTCGCCCTTGTTGAGCTTATTTATTTCCCGTCAACTCCAAAGAATGTTATAATCAATGAAGCAATTGAAGTGGCGCACCGGTTTAGTTCAAAAAATGCCGGCGATTTTATAAACGGAATTCTTGATAAACTTTCCGGACAGATTCGTTCCGGGAAAGTGGATTGAATATTGCCGTATAGAGACGCGCATGAAAATTTGAGGTATTAATTTGTCTAGAAAACAGAGTTCTGAGAAAAGACATTGGAACAATTTCTGGGAAGAATCACCTGATGTTGAACAGATTTATGACAATGAAAAAAGAGTCAGCAAACATTTTACGGAGATAGTTTCTCCTGATGGACTAACAATACTGGAAGTTGGCGCCGGTTCAGGAAGAGACGGCATTATATTTTCCCGAAGCGGCGCGCGTGTTATATCTCTCGATTACAGCATGGCTGCTCTGGGGCTGGTTAAATCACAGCTTGCCGATAATGATCAGGTATATCTGTGCTGCGGGGACGCCTTTTCTCTCCCTTTCCGGGACGCTACATTCGATCTGGTTTTTCATCAGGGGCTTCTTGAACATTTTTGCAATCCCGACGACATGATAGAAGAACATAAAAGGGTTCTTAAAAAGGGTGGATATCTTCTGGTGGATGTTCCTCAAAGATATCATTACTATACGGTTGTTAAACATATACTGATATCAATTGGAAAATGGTTCGCCGGATGGGAGACAGAGTACAGTATAAGAGAATTGGAACGAAAGCTTGAAAAACAAGGGTTTACGGTTGTAAAAAGTTATGGGGAATGGTTAAATCCGCCGATTTGGTTTCGGATGTTGCGAAAAGGGCTTATGCAGATTGGGATCAGGATTTCAATGTATCCGGCGTTTTTCTCATTTTTAAAGAAAATGTTTGTAATTCCCAGGACTTTAATTCTCAAGATGAGATGGGCGCTTTATACGGTTGTTGTTATAGGGAGTATTGCCCGGAAAGAGTAAAGGAACGGTGGGTTTGAAGGTTCTTGCTATTAACTGGAGAGATATCAAACATCCAGAAACTGGTGGAGCCGAGGTTCACCTGCATGAGATACTTGCGCATTTTGTGAAATGGGGACATGAAGTTACCCAAATTTCCTCAGGTTTCCCCGGGGGAGAACCGGAAACGGAAATTGATGGAATAAGAATTTTAAGATCAGGACACTGGTTTGACGCGAATTTTGCTCTTCCTGTCTTTGCCCGCCGGCAGATCAAATCAAATTCCTATGATATTGTAATGGAGGATATTAACAAACTCCCATTCTTTATGCCTCTTTATACTGATCTGCCTGTTCTGGGAGTAATTCCTCATCTTTTCGGCACTACGGTTTTCCGTGAGGCAAACTGGATAATTGGTTCCTACGTTCTTATGATGGAGAAGCTTATACCTCATATATATAAAAATAATCAGTTTATGGTTATTAGCCCCAGCACGAAGGATGATCTAGCTTCCAGGGGAATAGACCCGGGTAGGATAGAAATTGTTTTGTGCGGATTAAATCATAAGTTATACCGCTATCTTGATCTGGAAAGGTTTGAAGATCCAACAATAGTACATTTGGGGCGCCTCAGAAAATATAAAAGTGTTGAAGTAGCGATAAGGGCTATAAAGATTATAAGAGATAAGCTGCCGAAGGCGCGTCTTGTGATAATTGGAGACGGGCCTTATAAAGCGGTACTTAAAGGAGTAGTTGAAAAACTTGGTGTAAAGGACGCGGTTGAATTCAAGGGCTACATGGAGGCTGAAGAACTTGTCCGGTATCTTAACAAAGCCCATCTTCTGATTAATCCAAGCCCGAAAGAAGGATGGGGGTTAACAGTTGTAGAAGCGAATGCCTGCGGGATGCCTGTTGTTGCAAGTGACAGGCCCGGTCTCAGGGATTCTGTATGGGTGGGGGAAACAGGATTTCTCGCACCTTACGGGGATGAAACCGCCTTCGCCGAGAAATCGGTGGAATTACTTGAGAACAGGGACCTGTGGTACAGGATGAGCAAAAATGCTCTGCAACGCGTAAAGGAACTTACCTGGGAACGTTGCGCCAAAGAGGCGGAATCGCTTGTGAGTAAAGTATTGGGCGTTTGATCAACAGAGGAGTTGTAATTGCGGGCAAGAAAAATTTTGTTTCAATCGCTTAAGGTGATAATCAGTGTTGGGTTGATTGCTTTTCTAATCTGGAAAGTATCCCCAGGTGAACTTTTACGGTATCTTAAAGAGATCGATTTATTTTTACTGGTTACTGCACTTTTCGTCTTTCTCTTAAGCAGTTTTCTTGGAGCGGTCCAATGGTATATACTCCTGCGGAAAAGCGGGTTGGAACTGGTTTTCCCAAAAGTACTCAACCTATATTTTGTAGGGTTATTCTTTAATAATTTTCTTCCAGCCAATGTGGGCGGGGATGCCTTTAAGATATTCGACGTAGCCAAGATGGGCAATGATCCCTACAAGGTATTCGCGATAACATTGCTTGACAGGATTTTTGGCATATTTGGTCTTTGTGTCCTCGCGCTTGTATCTTCATTAATTCTGTTCCATACCGGCAATATTGATAATCTCTGGGTGTATATATTGATTTTTGCATTTATTGTGGGAGGGGTAGTGGTTGTTATATTAAACAAGAGGGTAGTGCACTTTCTAAGAAACTTTTTTTCGCGTATAACCATTTGGAAAATTGGAGAACGGCTCGATTTGATATTCAGTCAACTCGGAGGATCGAGAAATCTTAAATCTGTAATGGCGAGGGTTTCTTTATTAACTATTTTAATCCAGTTTCTACGGATCATGACTCATATTATAATTGGAATGTCAATAGGGATGGAAATGTCCGGTTGGATGCCTCTATATTTTTTCGTTTTTGTTCCCCTTCTTGGAATAATTATGATATTTCCTATTTCGATCAATGGTCTTGGAGTTCGGGAGGGAGCCGGGATCTTTCTTTTTACAGGTGTGGGGATTCTTGCTGAACAGGCGCTGCTTGTTGAGTTTCTCACATATATTGTGATGGTTTTTGTTAGTTTATCCGGCGGGGTTCTTTTCCTGAGAAGGCATATTCGCGGGTGATATGGGAAAAATTATTTCCAATTATCATGGAATTGTTTTAGTTTAAATGAGTTCAATCAGTTGTTATCGATTTTGAGAATTTAAAGGAAAAGCGCTATGTCGGAAAAAAAAGTACATTATATTATTGCGGGACTTATTTTTATTGCCAGCTTGACAGTTTATTTGCAAACGATGGCTGCCAGTGTTTCTTTTTGGGATAGCGGTGAGTTTATCGCGACTTC
>JAUXHZ010000337.1 GCA_030621255.1 Candidatus Latescibacterota bacterium | reverse complement strand
TTCCGCTTATGTCGAATGGGAGAATCTCGGCAGCATTGTTATTACCGGTTCTTCAAGCGGGGTTATCGGGAAAAAACTGAACATTCCTGTTGAAAATGAATTTAAGACTGTTACAAAAGGAGTCGCGGCCTTTTATCCTGATGTTGTTAATATATTTGAGATGGGCGGGGAGAATTCTAAATATATCAAGATTTCAAGGGTGGATGGTATTGCCGGGATAGAAGATTATGAGACGAACGGGGATTGTGCCGCCGGTACGGGATCCTTTATGGATCAACAGGCAAACAGATTGCAGTTCGACATCGACAGAGTTGGAGATGTCGTGATGAAGACAGTACGTTCGCCGAAAATCGCGGGACGGTGCAGTGTTTTCGCGAAGTCCGATATGATACACGCGCAGCAGAAGGGGTATAAGCCCGATGAGATTTTAAAAGGCTTGTCTGAAGCGGTCGCGAGAAATTTCAAGAGCAATATCGCGAAAGGTAAGAATGTAACCGGCAGGACGGTATTTGTCGGAGGAGTCGCGCTTAATGCCGGTGTTGCCAGAGCAATAAGAGAGGTCTTTGAGCTCGATGAGGATGATTTCTTTGTTCCGGATGAATGTGTTCATCTCGGAGCGATAGGGGCCGCTCTTCTGGGCCGTGATGATTTAAACGGGTCCACAAAACTAATACGCGAAAGCGTTGAGGGGGATTCAAGCGGGCATGGCGGTTCTTTTCCTTCTCTGCCGGGACTTTCCAGAAAACGCGTTCAATTTATGCGCGACAAAGTGGCTTTATACTCATTTAACGATAAAAGTATTATTCCCGCTTTTTTGGGGATAGATGTGGGATCTGTAAGCACTAACCTGGCTCTTATAGACAGCGATGGATCAGTTATAAAAGAAATCTATCTCCGTACTAGGGCCAGGCCGATAGAAGTTGTAGATCAGGGCCTCCAGGAGATAAAGAGAGAATTAGCCGGCAGGGTGGATATCCGCGGGGTTGGGACGACAGGGTCGGGGAGGGAGCTGATAGGCAAACTGATGGGCGCTGATACGATTAATGATGAGATTACGGCGCACAAGACGGGGGCTTCATTTGTCGGGAAGCGTCTTTTGGACAAAGAAGTGGATACGATTTTCGAAATAGGTGGCCAGGACTCAAAATTTATATCGATAGAAGATGGAATAGTAATTGATTTTACTATGAATGATGCCTGCGCGGCCGGAACCGGATCATTCCTGGAAGAACAGGCGGAAAAACTTGATATTCAGATAATTGATGAGTTTGCTCAAAGGGCCTTCGCGTCTGAAAAACCTTTGAGGATGGGGGAACGATGCACTGTTTACATGGAAAAGGATGTTACTTCATATCTGAAGCGGGGGGCTTTGAAGAATGATGTTGTTGCCGGCCTAGCTTATTCGGTGGTTCAGAATTATCTCAATAGGGTGGTACGGGGTAGAAAGATAGGGGATTCAATCTTTTTTCAGGGTGGTACCGCGTATAATGATTCAGTGGCCGCGGCTTTCAGTGAAGTGCTTGGCAAGGAAATAATTGTCCCTCCGCACAATGGGGTTATCGGGGCTATAGGGTCCGCGCTGCTCGCCAAAGAAAAGGTCCAGGCGCTCGAATCGAAAACAACCTTCAGGGGTTATGACATAAGTGAAATAGACTACAGCATAAGGGAATTTACGTGCAAAGGGTGTGCGAATTATTGCAATATTCAGGAATTTACCGTTGAAGGTGAACGTACCTACTGGGGGGACAAATGCAGCCGATATCGCAAACGGGCCGAGATTTCAAAGAAAGCGGTTATTCCGGATCTGTTGTCTCTCTATGAAAAGTTGTTGACTAGAGATGCCGTGGAGGCGGTTAGCGAAGAACTCGAAAGAGATATTGATTGTTCCTGGAAAGGAAAGAACCGGGCTCCGAGAATCGGGCTGCCGAGGACTATGTATTATTATGACCGGCACCCTTT
>JAUXHZ010000310.1 GCA_030621255.1 Candidatus Latescibacterota bacterium | reverse complement strand
AGTGCCGCCAAGAGGCAGCATTACATTATTCTATTATACTCAACTACCCTCAGGATACCAGAGCAAATATATTATCCCTGAAATAATAGTGCTTTTTCATTCCATACAATTTGTATAAGGGCAGAATTAGACTTGTACTTTTTCGCGGAACAGGTTGGCCGTTTCTGTAATCATGTCGGATACAGCAAGTACCGGGAACTCCCCAATACTGTACAAATGAAGGATAAGATCAGCAATATCCCTTTGAAACTGAGTTCCCTTATTGGTTTCCAACTCTTTTATAACTTTTTCAATCGGCAAAGCCTTTCTGTAGGGACGATCCGAAGTCATTGCATCAAAGGCATCGACAACATTCAGGATATGCGCCCCCATTGGGATTTCATCCTCTTTAAGGCCACGGGGATAGCCCTTGCCGTCGGGACGCTCGTGATGACAGCGAATAATTTGAGCGGCTGTCTTTAAAAATTTCAACTGTTCTACTATATCAGCTCCAATGTCAGAATGAGAACGAAGAGAATCCCAGTCATCTTCGGTCAGGGGGCCAACCTTGTGGAGAATTTCATTATTGACAGCTATTTTCCCTACATCATGGAGCAGGGCTGCATACTGAAGCGTTTCCATATCTTTTGATGACCAGTTCATCCGTTCGGCTACTCTCAGAGCATACGCTGACACCCTCGAAGAATGCCCGTGAGTGTAAGCGTCGGACGCATCAATAGCGGAAGTCAGGGCGGTAACAGTCTCAATATTTGTTTCTCTCATATCCAGATAGAGCTGGAAAGAATAGCGAGCTAGAAAAAGAGGGATGATAAAGAGCGCTATAGTCCATTCTCCAACACTCGAATAGAGAAGCGCTATAACGGCTCCGATCGGGAGAAAGGCGAAAATATGAAAGAAATACCACATATAATTCTGTTTCCAGACATAATATGGGTTTTTCCCGCTATCAAACGCTATTACCAGTGAAATCGCCCATGTGTTTACCAAATAATATACTATTCCAGCCGCCAGCAGAGGTATCAGAAAAATTGGAGAATCAGGAATGCCCAGTCTACCAAAAACTTTGTAGACATAGCCGGAAATGCCAACAGTAATCACCAGAAGTGGTATATTAAATGCTAATTTTCTGATCGGTTTACGTTGTAAAACACCCTCCGTAAAAAAGATTGCGATTGCCTCCACTACAACCATCACAGCGGGGCCAAACAGAACAATCCCCGCGAAATCAATAGTAGATGACGTTGAAATAGATGATCCGCCGCTTGGCAATGGAACCTGGACAAAATCGGCAATAATAATCAAAACTACAAAGAGAAATATATCTCCCCAGTGCCCATGGGGCAAGCCGCCAACAAAATAGGTAAAAGCGGCTGCTCCAGCTATAATGAAAGCAACGTAGTATACTCTGAATGACCAACGAGTTTTATCAGTTTCGATATTCAAAATTCTCCTGAAAAACCACAGTTCTTACCCCTCCGATATAACTCTATGGAAATCAAACGCACTTTCCATGCCAATCCACAACATATCTAAACAAAATTCTTTCGAACCTGTTCCGGCAAATCAGTTATGAATCGATAATTACACAAGCCTTCAATTCGGGAGTAACATCTATCTTATCCAGTAGTGGATCGGCTTACGTGATTTCCACCTACCGAAAGGCCTGTTTACAGCATCCAGAACGGCGAGCACGGAAGCTTCATTACCATCCCGTTCAACAAAAGCGGTCCCTGACAAATAGGTCACCTTGCGGCCATCCACTATTTGAACAGAAGCAACGATAGCCTCCCGTTCCGCTATTTTGACCTGCTCAATACCAGACAAACATAAATTAAAATCCTCGTCAACCAATTTGATGATAGCATCAAGCGTAGCCTTGGCAACAACCTTGTAAAAAGGCCTGTTTTTTCTGAATGCTTCAGAATAACCGGAAACCTGCAGGGCATTTTTTTTAAGCAGAACTTCAACTTTTACTCTGTCTTCATCGAGACGCACATCAAGCCCTTTAAAACGTATTCTTACATCTTCTTCCAGTAATTCAAGTTTTCCTTCACTCTCCCCTGAAGAAGAATCCTCAGATTCAGCGTCATCTCTTTCTCGCATTCCGGAGATTTTACTTTCAACTATCTCTGCCGGCTCCGGATTTTCATCATCAATCACGCCTTCTTGATACTGATTATCAGGCTCATTAAAACCGATATCATCTTCCCCGAGAGAACTTATTA
>JAUXHZ010000278.1 GCA_030621255.1 Candidatus Latescibacterota bacterium | reverse complement strand
TGCTGAACGCCCTTAACAACTCGCCTGAGCACGCAAAAATAATTGGCGGAGCAATGCTGAATATTCAGCGTGAATTTACCCGTTCTGCACTTATGGAATACATTCTCGGATTGGCGTCAATGCTTCTTGGCCATCCTGACAAGGCGGAAAAAAGGTTTTTTAACTCACTTGAATTCGAAAATCCCCAGTTTGAAAAAATTCTTGATCTTGTCCAGAAAACCGACAAAAAATCTGAGAATCATCTGTTACTCCGGGGTGAAATCTTTTTAAGGCTCGGAAGGGAAAAAGATGGTGCCGAATCAGTCAAACAGTACCTTATGGAAGAAAATGAATGGGAGCAAGAAACTGAAGGCAACAAAATAAAACAGTTCTTTCCGGGCCACATCGACAAAAAGAATCTTGTTGTTGACAGATTATCAAATCTGCTGGGAGAAAATTACGAGATCCCTGACGCGACATTTCTACTATGTGATGTGTTCTCTGACCTCAATCGTTATAAAGATGCCGTAAACTCGCTTGAGAAACTGGCAGAGGCTGCCCCGGACAACACACCTCGAATCATTTCCTGGATTAAAAAAAATGATGAAGCGCTTCAAACCGCTCCCGCGCAAAGACTCCTGGCAATTCTTAATACAAATATTGAAAACTACGAAGCGGCACAAGAAGCCTATAATATTGCAAGTGAAATGGACCCTGCGCTGATTCCGGAGCTTATACGTCACGCGGAAGACTGCATTGAGCAAAAAGGGGAAAACAAGACACTCCTTAAGATTCTCACAGGGCTTTTCGCAAAAAGCAGCAATTCCGAAAGGGCGGAAGAACTCCTCAAAAAACTGAAGAAAGAACACTCCCTTAATAGCGCTGAAGCGCTTGAGATGACAGCCAATGTCATACAAAACTGCGGAGCAACCCAGGATAATGTCCTTTCGGCCCTGGAGATAAGCATAAATAATAATGACATCTCGGGAAGCCTTCCACATATCATTGAATTCTACCAGGAAACCCCGGAAAAACATTTCGAATTCGCTTCCGAACTCAGGAAACTCGCCGGGGATAATGGACCGATTTGGTCCTTTCTCTCCAAATTGCTTGACGCGATGAAAGAAAAAGTAGACCTTTCCAAACCATTCCAGCTTTTGCATGCTCATTCATATCTTCATTCAGGAAAGATCGAAAAAGCTGTATTTGCCTGTGATCAGCTTATGATGTTTGACGAGGATATCAAGCTGGATGTTATTGCCGAATACGAAAAAGTGGTAGACGATCACCTTGACAACACGACACTTCTTTTTGCCCTTTATCAACTCCACCTCGATGAAGAACAGCTTGCCCTTGCCTCTCACTTCCTGGGCAAAGCCCTCGAATCCGACCAATCCCAGATCAAGGATGTGATTTCCAGATTTAACAAAATAGTTGATAGAGATCCCTCCAACAAAGAGATATGGGAAGAGTTCCTTCGCAGTTCTATCGCTATAAACCACACAAACCTCGCTCAGGAAATACTCAGCCGGGCCATTTCAACCCTTGACAGAGAAGAGGCCGCCGCGCTTCATATCTATGGCGCGAAAATATCCCGGGAAAATAACAAGATCGAGGATTCTCTGAAATGTCTGGCTATGACGCTTACTTCAAACAATCCTAATTTGAGATCAATTGAGAAAGAATTGGATGAAATCACCAGAATGTACCCGGGGAATTCTGAAGCAATATACCTGAAAAGCGAAACATACTTGCGCTTGGGAGTGGAAGAAAAAGCGATAGAAAATTTTAAGGAATGCATTGAGCTTTCTCCAAAATATAATAGCAAAATTATTGAAAGACTTGAAACCGCTCTTCCCGTCAGTGCTAAACCATGGCTGATAAATAATCTTCTCGGTTCAATCGCCTGGAAACAAAATCGACGCGAGGAAGCTCTCTCGCTGCTCTCCAAAGCGCAGAAAGGCCCTGTTGAATCGATAAAACCGCTTGGGCTTGAACTTAAAAAATATCTCACTGAATCTGCCGGAGATTCCAAGTTAAGAAAACTCTACGCAGAAAATCTGCGCCTTGAAAAAAAATATTCCGAAGCGGCAGACGAAATAGAGATACTCCTTTCCGAAAACGATGATTCTGTTCCCGAAGCAATCGCGTTTCTGACCCTTATAACTGAAGAAAAACCATTGCAATTCAGCGCGAACAGACTTCTGGCAAAGATTTTAATCGAAACCGGGAAACCCTCCGAATCGTTAATTCCGGTTATAAACATGCTCTCTTCAAATGACGCTGAACCCGAAAAGATAGAAGAAAGCGCTAACAATTTTTACGAAATACATCAGGAGAACAACCGGTTCCTGATCGCTTATGCTCACATCAAGGCGCTGGTCAACAAAAAGAGTTTGGCACTCGATTTCTACCGCAGCGCTCTTGAAAAGGATTCCGGAAAGTGCAAGGAAATCTTAGCGGGCCTGCGCGAACATCAGTGGCCTTCGGATCTAACAGTCAAATCGGAAACATTAACGGCTGATTGTCACATAGCCGCCGGTGAATATGAATGGGCTTTCAA
>JAUXHZ010000164.1 GCA_030621255.1 Candidatus Latescibacterota bacterium | reverse complement strand
CCTGAAGTAAATGATTCCAGCAACCTTGTTATTAAAGACGGCCGGCATCCTGTTGTAGGAATCATATCGAAAAAAGGTTTTATACCGAATGATATAGTCCTCAGACCTTCCTGGCGGCAGGTGCTGATTGTGACCGGCCCGAATATGGGAGGTAAATCGACGATTATTCGCCAGACCGCTCTTATCTCGATTCTAGCTCACGCCGGCAGCTTTGTTCCGGCCTCAATGGCCGAAGTAGGAATTATGGATAGAATATTTACCAGAGTTGGATCGAGTGATAACCTTGCCGGAGGAGAAAGCACCTTCCTCGTTGAAATGAGCGAAACCGCAAAGATTCTTCATAACTGCACATCAAAAAGCCTTGTTCTTCTCGACGAAGTAGGCAGGGGTACCTCCACAAGTGACGGACTTAGCATTGCCCAGGCAGTAACTGAATTTCTTCTGGAAGAAGAAAAGAAAAAACCAAAAACACTCTTTGCCACACATTACCATGAACTTACCACGCTCGTGGACAGATATCCCAAACTTTGTAACATGAAGGTTTCAATCAAGGAATGGAACAACGAAATAATTTTTCTCTACAAACTTATCGAAGGAAAAAGTGACAAGAGCTATGGGATCCATGTCGCGCAACTGGCAGGGCTACCCGAAAAGGTAATAGAGAGAGCGCGTTCTATTCTCCAGTCTCTTCAATGTAATACTCTAACCCTCCCGGAGCGCGAAATTCCAAGGATAGTTCAGCCTACACTCTTTTCAGTCAAAGATTCAGTTCATGAAATTCTTAAAGAGTGTGATATTGATAGGATTACCCCTATTGAAGCAATCCAAATTCTTTCAAAACTTAAGAAAATGGCCGGAAAGAACTGAATTTCCTACCAATGGCTCAACTTTTGCTAATCAATACAACCGGAGTATTGTGCTGTTTTCTATATTAAATAAAGGCAATTAGATGTCCGGCAAAAAGAGGATAGCGATAATAGGAGGGGGAGAGAAGGAACTTTCTGTACTCAGTCAATTCCATGACCTTCCCGAATACACTGTTCTGGGGATTTATGATAGGAACGACAAAGCTTTAGCTCTTGGAATTGCTGAAATTATTGGTATAGATTACTTCTCAGACCGATCCTTTCTCAATTTGTTCAAAGAGGCGGATTATATAATTGCCGACAAAAGCAATTCAGAATTAAAGGATGAGATCGAAATACTAAGCTCTGAAAATTGCACTGTTGTCGATATATCTGATGCATATAAAATTATTAATAACAAAGTGATACAACAAACACCTATAGTTAATTCAAGGCCTGATAGCTTTGAAGAAGCGCTACGTCATCTCAGCAGAATCTCCAACAGAGAGAAACTTCTCAAATGGATACTCGATATAGCTGTTGAAACCCTCAATGCCTCTTCCGGTTCTATAATGCTCTACTCCGAGAGTACAGAGGAACTGTATATCGGGTATGCTACGGGTCTTAGCGATGAAGTTATAAAGAAAACAAGACAAAAACTGGGAGATGGAATAGCTGGAAAAGCGGCCCTATTGAAAAAGGCCGTTTTGACGAAGGATATTGCCGGGGGTATCTCCGGCACTCTTACTAGAATGGACAGAGACAGAATCCAAAGCGCTGTAACAGCTCCTATCCTCTATGAAGACAAGCTGATAGGAGTACTAAATATATCTACCGACAAGGATGAGAAAGAACTTACTGAAAATGACCGCGAGACAGTTGACAGTCTTGCTCACGAGGTTGCCCCGGTTCTTTTTAAACACCTCAAGATTGACACTGGAGAGTATAGCAAAATAGAAAAGGAAATTCAAAAACACCTTGGGTTTCTTTTGCGAAGCGACAAAAAATTTCAGGAGAAGTTCACGCTACTTAGTAAATTTATCTCGAAGGAGTTCGGCGCTGCGACAGTAGCAGTTTATACTGCAACAGATGAAGGTGATTGGCTTATTCTCGGCGGAAGCGATAATCAGCTTCAGCAAAACGGGTCTTATTCAAGAGTACACTGCAGTAAGGGAAGTCTCGCTAAGGCCTATTTAAACTCCAGAGAAGTGATAATAACAGAGATCGAAGATGAAGCAATGCCCAAGAAGGGCATTAAGAAGGAAAAACTGTCATTCATATATCTTCCACTTATAAACAAGGAACCGGTAGGCGTTCTTGTTATTGAATTCACAAATCTGGATTCTCTTGAAAAATTCAGGAAACACAAGGAAAGTCTTCGTTTTCAGCTCGGCCTTTTTATACACTCTCAACTTAAAGATATAAGAGACAGGCGTAAGATGGCTACACTTGAGAAATTATCAGATCTTACACCTGAGCTCATAAATTCAGGGAACATTTCAGGTAGTATCGATAAATTGCCTTCAGTACTTTCGCAATTGGTAAGAGCTTCTATGGGGAGTTTTCATTATTTTGAGGCAGTAATAGAAAGAACTTCTTATTATAATTTTCCATCCGATGAGAAAAAATTCAAGGAGCTGAAAAGCTATGATTCGGAAAGGGTAAAGAAGATCCTGAACAGGCCGGCACCGGAGTGTATAAGCTATTTATCAACAGATGTGGAAACATTTGAGTCGCCGCCATTTTATTATTCAATAATCACTTATCCCATTATTGAAAATAATAAAACAAAGGCGATATTTATTGGATATAATAAAGAAACTACTTCGCCTCTTGATTCTTCTATCTTCGGTGAAAATGACATCAAGTTGCTGAGCAAAGCAAAAAAGATCTTAAATTCTATTTCCACTGTTAATATTGAAGAAAAGAAAGAAGGAATAGCGAAACCGGAAAACCTTGAAGAGCTCCTTATAATCAATCAAAATCTTCTTATCAGCAAGATACAGGAAGAGATAGAAAGAGCTAAGAGATACCACCAAACATTTACCGTGACGGCTTTTAAAATAATTGGGTTAAGAGAACTTCTCGAAAGTGAGCAGAGGAAGGGCTTGATACATATAAATGCGATAAGTTCAAAATTAAAGGATGTCATCAGAAAAACTGATTACTTCTCATGGATCGAACCAGATATTCTAGCCATTTTGTCGCTCGAAAGCTACGGCAGGATCAAAATACTTGAAAAGCGAATCAGATCATTTATCGATCTCTATTTAGAAAAAATAGGACTCTTTGATCCTGAGCTATTTCGCTCAGAGAGTTCATTTGCGCGCTTCCCCGGTAAATCGGAAACCCCGGCGGCCCTTATTATTGAGGCCAAAAAGGGATTAGATTAGTGTTTGAATGATTAGTGAAAATATTTCAAAAAGAACTTTTAATAATTGCATCTTCATTACTATTCGGGTAGAATCTCTTCGAGTTTTGTAATTCTTTAGTCTTAAAGGAGCGAATATGCTTAAAAATCATCCTAAAGGACTGTTTGTCGCCTTTTTCGCAAATATGGGGGAGCGCTTCGGTTACTACACAATGCTTTCCATATTTGTTTATTATCTCCAGGCGACTTTCGGTTTTTCAGTTACTGTGGCGGGATGGGTCTATGGCGGCTTTTTATTTGGGATTTACTTTTTGCCTGTATTTGGAGGGCTGATAGCCGACAAGATGCTCGGTTATGGAAAAACGATTACTATTGGAATAGTTATTCTCTTTTTCGGCTATGGACTTCTTGCTCTGCCGGGAAAGAATTTCCTTTTTCTACTTTTCTCGCTCCTTATAATTTCAATCGGCACAGGGCTCTTTAAGGGAAACCTTCAGGCACTTGTGGGAAATATGTACGATCACCCTCAATATGAAAAACAACGCGACTATGCCTTTAATATCTTCTATATGGGAATTAATATTGGTGCTTTCTTTGCTCCGTCAGCCGCGACAGCTGCAATAAATTGGGTATTGAGAAAAAACAATTTTTCTTACAACGCGAAAATAGTCGATCTTGGAAACAAATTTCTTGACGGTAAACTGG
>JAUXHZ010000057.1 GCA_030621255.1 Candidatus Latescibacterota bacterium | reverse complement strand
GTCCCTTCCAATATCAAGAGTAAAAATGGAAAGAGCGCCTCAATAGTAATTATGGCCGTACTTTTTGCGGGATTTATATATATCTTTAAAGATACTTTTGCTCTATGGTTAGTAAACGGCCCGAAGGCGGCCAGCCTAGTACCTATGGGCACGATCCTGTTTACACCGATATTCGGAAAACTGGTTGATGCTAAAGGCAAAGCCGCGTCTATAATGATGATCGGAGCGTTTCTTCTGATATTCGCTCACATTTCACTTTCGGTGCTAAACAACCTTATCCTCGGCTATTTCGGCCTCTTTGCACTTGGAATTGCCTTCTCACTCGTACCGGCTGCTATGTGGCCGTCCGTTGCCAAGATTGTTCCTGAATACAGGCTCGGCACAGCGTACGCGGCCATGTTCACTATTCAGAACTGGGGGCTTGGCCTCTTCTTTTGGGGTATCGGAGCCGTTCTCGACCGGGTAAACCCCAATGTGGTATCCAGGATGCAGGAGATCAGAGACGGCCTTCAGGCTCAAGGGCTTTCAGGTGTCGAAATAGGCAAAAGAATGGGAGAGCTCAGGGTAGCCGGCGAGTTGCCTGTGTACAACTACACAATCCCAATATTAATGCTTGTAGGTTTGGGTATTATCTCTATCTTTCTTGCCTTTATGCTTAAAAAGACAAGTGAAAAACAGGGATACGGCCTGGAGCTGCCTTCTAATTCCTAAGGCGGCAGTAATCATAATCTCTGGTATCAGGGAGTGTTCGCGAGCAACGCGGATACTCCCTTTTTTTTACAACGAATTGAACTCTGCGGCTAGGCGCTCGGATCAATGTTATGTTATGAGTTCTTTTTGAACGCGCGAGGAATATTTGACCTGCCATTTTTCATACGTGCGATACGATCGAAATAGTGATCCATGCCGGAAATAATCCTTATTCCAACTTTTCCACCCTG
Source organism: Candidatus Latescibacterota bacterium (assembly GCA_030621255.1). Taxonomy (GTDB): domain Bacteria; phylum Krumholzibacteriota; class Krumholzibacteriia; order Krumholzibacteriales; family WJIX01; genus JAGHBT01. The sequence goes on along the minus strand of JAUXHZ010000057.1, from coordinate 5,742 downwards.
GTTCGTAAATACCGCGGCGGCTTTTCCATCCGGGCGCCAGGCGGGGCTGCCCTCATCCAGGTCAGAACCGGTAAGCTGAATTACATTTTCCCCATCTGAGCTCATCAGGCAGACATTAGTTTTGCCGCCCCCGCTCCTTGTCATCATCAGATAGTTGCCGTCCGGGCTCCACGCGGGAGGGAAATGTACATTCTTGCCCATCTCCACTAACTTGCCGCTTTCCGAAAAACGATCATAAATAATCAATCCCTCCCCCTTCCGGATCCAAGCCAGGCGTGTCCCGTCGGGTGAAATAGCGGGATAGCCATTAATGCCGCTCTTTGTAACAAAGGTTAATGTTCCGCTTTTAAGATTTTTTATACAAATATCACTCCCGCCCGATCTTTCCGAGACAAAGGCGATTTCTGTGCCATCCTTAGACCAAGAGGGATCTGTGTCGACAGCTTCATGCGAAGTTACGCGCTCTACCCCCCCCGTCAGATGACAAATATAGATATCGATGTTATCGCCCTGTCTGAGGGAACAAACTATACTTTTAGAATCCGGTGACCATGAGAAGGAACCGATAGGCCCCAATTCGATCGCGAGTTCACCGCGGCCGCCCTCCGGCGAAAGAACGTAAATGCCACTGCGGCCGGAAAGATCATTTTCACGGTAAGCGATCTTTTTTCCATCCGGCGACCAGATCAATCCAAACAATTTCCGGCGGCGCGGCTGAAGAAGATTCCGCCTTATAAGCGGTTTGTATCCCGGGGTCCTTTTATACACTGCTAAAAGTCCCGGCCTAAAGTAAATCTGAGAGTACCGAAACTCACCATTTATCAGTACCTCGTCGTAGAGAAATCCACGCAGTCCCGGCCTTAACTGATGAATCAACTGTTTATGACATGCCAGATACTCAACATTCTCATCCACAAGATAATCCATAATCCTGTTGTAGTGTCCCACTGGAATCTCTAGATATCTCCCTCCGCTGTAAAACGCGAAATATGGTTTTCGATCCGCGATTTTTTCGCCGGGTTTGACATATTCGCTGAAAAGCCGGCCGGTATCCTTCGCCCACCGAAAACCTGCCGCGACAGGCCTGGTCAGCTGATCTCTGTTAATCACCACTCCGGAAAGAACGGAAAGAGAGAGAAGTATATAGATCACTACCCTGGCCCTCTCTTTCCTGATAGTTGAAAGCCCGATCATAGCGTAAAGAACAATGCCTGGGATATATGGCAAAACCAGGCGGGTTTCTCTCCTTACGGTAAAAAGCGGATAAATCAGGAATGGCACGAATGAGGCAAGCAGAAAAACCCTTTTGCGGTAAATCCCATAGAGCGCGAACAAAAACAGGATTACGGAGGCGTGCTTTATCAACAAAACAAATTCGCCGGGAACTGTCCCAATATAATCCTTCAGAAGGTTCTTCTCTTCTTCATTTACAATCGTTCTCTCTTTAAACTCTTCTTTTTCCCTGGAATCAAGCCAGTCCTCACGCACCTTCCAGTTTTCAGCATGTGTGCCAAAAAACTTCGTTTTCGAAATCAGTACAAGTTCCCCGGCGATCCTGGACTGGACGGCAATATTAACAGAATACACAACAGAAAAACCGGCTAGCATCAGCAGCAGCTGTTTCGGACGGCGCAGACGCAAAAAAGCAAGCACTCCTAAGACGCCAAGAGCCTCCGGGCGGGTTATAGCCGCCAATCCCATCAAAACCCCGGAAGATAATTCCTTTCTCCTCGCGAAAAACAGAAGCCCCAGAAATAACCAGAAAACATAGATGCTCTCCGACATCGTTATCATGGACATCCTAACACACAAGGGAGTAAACAGGACGAACAGAGCGGCGACAATGGCTTCTATTCTATTTGTGTAATGTCTGGCCAGTTTGTAGATAATCAGCGGTAACCCGACACCTGCAATTATTGAAATTATTCTGGCGGCAAGAACGCCATTCCTGAAAAATGGAATAAAAAGAGCAATCAGCGCGGGATAACCGACCGGAAAGGGACTTGGAGGAAATACCTCTCCAAGAATAGACCTTGCGTCATGGATATAATAGGTTCCGTCATAGGTTACCATGTCAAAATAATTAAAGATTGGTATCCTGATAAGGATGCCAACAACTATCAGCAGTAAATATATATTGCGCTCTGTGAGAAGCGGATGTGAGGATGACTTGTTGCTATTCTTTGCCATGACTCATTATCTTGTTAAATCTAATATTTACTCTCTATGCGATAATACTACGAACCCCCCTCTGTTACTATAATTTTAATGGAAAACAATCAGAGATAGCAGCACACGGCGCTCTTTACAACGCTGCATGTTTCGGTGCATAGTGTGTCTTTATCATACAGAAACGCAACTATCGGTACTGCTTGTGATCACCCCGCGCTTGACGGAAAAAAGGGTGTCAGCTGAAGCAATTCGCCCCATAATTTCAAGTGAAAGGTTCAGATAGTCTTCCATTCCGTAACTTCTCGGACGGTAACTGAATATATCCTTCCCGAAGTGCGGCGACTCGGCCAACGCAATATTTTCCCTAATTATTGTATCTAAAAGCAATGCGCCGTAGCGTTCTTTCAAAATCCGCAAGACTGTACGATTCAATATCTTTCTGCCATCATAACGTGTGGCGATCAATCCGCCTATAACCAGATTTGTATTCAGTTCGGTCATCACAGATTCTATTCTTATTATTAGGTTTTCCAGACTCTTGAGGGCAAGGTGCTCCGTTTGAACCGGAATAAAAACCCTTTTGGCGGCAGCCAACGCGTTAATTGCGATCAACCCGAGACTCGGGGAACAATCGAAAAGGATATAATCAAAATCATCCCTGATTCTGTCGATGGCATTTTTCAATAAAAACTCACGGTCAACTGTATTCAATAAAACAACCTCAGCATCAGCTAAATCAAGGCCGGACGGTATAACCGAAAGAGACAGGCGGGAATCACTTCCATTTATGGACAGGCGCGCCCTTAATGGTTTTGTAATGATTGCTTCCCGTGGGTGGGTTTTCCCGCGCATGACATCACATACGGTCTTTCTAACTTCGTATGATTCTATACCCATGAAACTCGTAAGATGACTTTGAGGATCGAGATCCACAATAAGAACCCGTTTTCCCAAAATCGTCAGTCCCGCGCCGACGTTAATAACCGAAGTTGTTTTGCCGACACCACCTTTTTGATTAAAAAATGCTGCGATTTCTGATTGATGCATGTTCCCTCCTAAGTGACATTGGCAATCGATATCCGGAGACGAAGATTGGAACCCACTAATTTCAATCCGCAGTCCCGCTCAACAACAAAAACCGCATTGTCTCTCGAATCCTGGAATATTTCAACCTTTTTTCTTTATGGAGAACTATTTTTCTAAAACTTTTTTTAATAAGTCCATAAAATTACTCTTGGTGTATGGTTTTTCGATAACACCTTTGAACCCAAACTCAGCATAGCTTGACATGACAGGATCATTAGCATATCCACTGGAAACAACACACTTTGCTTCCGGGTCAATCGCAAGAACCTCCTCGATTGCTTTCTTACCGCCAATCCCTCCTGGAATTGTAAGATCCATAATAACAACGTCAAAAGACTCACCGGCTTCCATCGATTGTTTGTACATCTCAATTGCCTGTTTGCCTCCCGATGCCGTTTTAACCGAATATCCGCTTTTTTTAAGCATCCTTGTTGTAAAATCGCGAATTGCTTCTTCATCATCCATCACAAGTATTCTGGCATTATTCCCTTTGTTAGATCGTTTGTGTTCAGAGCGCTCTGTTTTCATCAGTTGCTTTGATTCATAAGCGGGTAGATATATGGTAACAATTGTTCCTTTACCAAGTTTCGAATCAACAATTATATGGCCTCCGTGCTTTTTTATAATTGAATAGACCGTTGTCAGTCCCAGGCCACTGCCTGCCTGCTTGGTGCTGAAATAAGGATCGAATATTTTGTCGATGTCCTTCTCATCTATACCTTTTCCTTCATCCCGCATTGCAGCCTTGACATATTTACCCTGATTAAGATTTGGCACAGCGTCCTCTGAGACAGCTATATTCTCCAACTTAATAAACAAATGGCCTCCATCCGGCATTGCCTGGTCTGCATTTATCCCGAGGTTGGAAAATACCTGCTGCACTTGCCCCTTGTCCGCTTTAACCATCCACAGATCTTCCGCCCACTCAAAAACCGGCATTACATTGCTGCCGGAAAGGTCAAAACGCACTATTTCCTCTAAAAGCTCGCCGATGCTGACATCCTCTTTGACTGGATCTCCCCCCTTCGCGAAAGTCAATAACTGCTTGGTAAGACCAATTGCTCTGTTCATAGAGGTTTCCGCTTCTTCAAGAACGTCGAATGCAGGATGATCTTTGGTAAGGGCCTCCCTGGCAATAGCAATACTTCCAAATAATGCCGTCAGGATATTATTGAAATCATGCGCAATACCTCCAGCCAGTATGCCGATACTCTCCAGTTTTTCTTTTTTTTGGAGCTCTTTCTCCCCCCGTTTGCGCTCTGTGATGTCCTTTACGTATTCGATTATACCGACTACGAGCCCTTCATCGTTTTTAACCGGGTATACTGAAAGTTCTATCCATCCCGTCGGTTCCTCTACTGACGGATAAGGAACAATCTCAATCTGCGCTTTTCCTGTTTCAATAGCTAATATAGAAGGACACCACGGGCATGGGTCTTCCCTTTGCTGATAAACTTGATAGCATTTCTTGCCTATCAGCGACATCTGGTCGCCATACATCTGCTCCATCTTCGAATTGACCCGCATAATATTCAGGTCCAAATCCAAAAGGCTGATTCCATCCGTGATTCCATCGAATAGGTCCCGGAGCATTCTTTCATTCTTTAACAGCTCCTCCTCCACCAATTTACGATCAGTTATATCAGTGTGAGTTCCCACAAATCGTGTTGGAGTTCCGTCCTCATCCCTTTCTACAACAACACCCCTTCCCATTATCCACACCCACCCGCCGTTTTTTCGTGCAAAGCGGAATTCAACATTAAACCGCTCAATCTCACCTTTCAGATGCTTTTCAGCAATCTCCATTACATTTTTTATATCATCCGTATGAACCCGTTTCTGAAATTCTTTTAAATCATGGGGAAACTCATCAACTTCATATCCGGCCATTTCATAGTATCTCGGATCGAAATAAACTTCATTTGTCTTTAGGTTCCAATCCCAGGTTCCGTCATTCGCGGCAATCATTATCTTGGATAGCCTGTCTTCATTTTTACGTAGATCTTCCCGCAAAGCGTACTCCTCAGTCACATCCCGGAATACCAGTACGATACCTGTTATATTCCCCTCGGCATCCCGGATGGGAGCGCCGGAATCTGCGATCTGGTATTTGGTGCCGTCTTTTGCTAAAAGTATTGTATGATTAGCAAGGCCGACTATTGTTCCTTTTTTAATTACTTGTTCAACCGGGTTTTCGGCAACCTGGCCTGTTTTAGCCTGAACGATATTAAACACCCGGGTGAGTGGCTCGCCTTCTGCTTCTCCAACCTTCCAGCCGGTCAATTCTTCCGCAACCGGATTCATTCCCATAATATTTCCATCCAAATTTGTGGAGATTACAGCATCGCCGATGGAATTGAGCGTGGTACGTATCCTGGTCTCATTTTCCCGAACCCTTTTAACAATCTGACGGTTATGGAGACCAGTCAGTCCCCGCTCGGCTAGTACAACGATCATTTCACGTAAAAATTCCAGCGTTTTTTC
>JAUXHZ010000006.1 GCA_030621255.1 Candidatus Latescibacterota bacterium | reverse complement strand
GAGAGACCTTGCTGAAGAGGGATTGGAAATTCTTTCCCAGATGCTTTTACACTCTATTTTCCCATCTGAGGAACTTACGAAAGAACGAAAAATTGTTCTTGAAGAAATAAGAAGAACGTTGGATAACCCAGGTCAGGCAAGGGGTAGATTGATAGATCACTATCTCTATAGGGGGAGCAGATTGACTGAACCCATTCTCGGTTATCCTGCTACCTTGGATGAGATGACGAGAGAACAGCTTCTGAGTTATTACAGGAGATTTTATAAACCTTCCAATATGCAGATATTTGTTATGGGTGGCTTCGACCGCGAATCTATATTTGAATGGATAGATGATTATTTTCGTCCCCCTGTCTCGGTGGTTGAAGAAGAATGTAATAATAAAAATCATAGGGAAGGAAGAGTTGCCTCAAAGATTTCCGGCGGCTTTAGCCCTTCATGGAGTGTTCCAAGATGGAGCAATGAAATTACGGTAAGGAACGATGACAGGGTTGCCTCGGGTTTTGATATTCTTGTCAGTATCCCCGGCGGCACTAATAGTGATAATCTTGCCCGGTCCATCATTCTGGCCGATATTCTTTCCAGTGATAAACTGCCGATAATAGGGGAACTGGAGGCTGTGCGGATTCAGCCTCCCCACGTAAGCCTGGAGGCGCATGGGGGATTTGCTGCCTTTAGATTTCATTTTCCTTCTCTCACTGAGAACGAAGTTGAGTATTCGGAGATTCCGTTGATACTCAAGGGATTATCTCACTGGAAGCCAAGCAGTGAGCAGGTTGAATCAGCGCGTGTTTCCTACCTGTCGTCCGATGCTTTCGACCGGGAAAAGTTTCATTATTATATCATGCTTAATGGGGAGATGATGAGTCTATTGGGAGGGAGTTTTCTGAATGAATATATAAAGGGGGTTGAAAAAGTAGACAGAGAAGATATAGCGGATTTATTAAAAAAGACTTTTGAAGAGATTAAATATAACGCGTGTCTTGTCCGCAGTGGGCCTCGCAGGTTTGCCGAATTAATAAAACAGGAAAAGGATGTTATAGAAACCCTTGCTAATGGGTGTGTTGTTTCGGCCAGGCGCAGGAAAGGTTCGGAAATTGCAGCTCTTAACATAATGATTAAGGACCGTAATTGTCTGGAAACTATTTTTGTTCCCGGGTCATCAATTGCTCTTCACGGGCTATTGGAGATGTCAGCTAGAGGTGTCGAGCTTTCACAAAAACTGGAATATCTTGGAGCCAGGATTGAATGGGGGGACAATCCATATATACCGATGGATGATTATCGGCTCAATCCTTCATTTTCATTTATCCGGCTGGAGGTGCCTGTTGCTGGTTTTGAAGAAGCCTCAAGGCTATTAATTGATTATATTCTTGCCCCGGAATTTACTCAATCGGATATCAGTGTGGTTCAAAGGCGGTTAGCAATGGAATTGGCTGTAAGATCCGGATCTCCGCTTTTTAGGGTTAAAGAACTTTTCTACCATAAGCTTCTTGGCCGGCACCCATTTGCCAATTCTCTTTTTCCCGATAAAAAATATTGGGAAAAGATGTCTCTGGAGAAGCTTCAGAAATACAGTAAAGAATATTTCGGGGGAAACAATATTATCGCAACATTTGTATCCGGAGATCTTCCTGGTGAATCTATCAAGATTTTGTCTGATCTCTTCTCATCATTTCCAGTTGGAAATAGTAAGATGGAATACGGAGAAAATAACGGAGCGAAGAAGGAATTATCGTCTGACAGCATTTGCCCGCACTTTCCCGGGACAGATATGAAAGGACGTTATGAATTTTCTTCGCCCGGCTCGGGAGCATATCTTATGGCTGGATTTGCAGCGCCGGTGTGTGATTCTGAAAAGATGGCGGCTATTCTTGTAACGTCTGAAATTTTAAATTCTCGAGTACAAAGTGAAATACGGGAACGTTTAGGACTGGCTTATTCAACTGGATGCAGCGCAAAACCAGTAAAGGGAGGTGTTATTACTGCGGTATATCTGGGTACAAGAGCGCAGAATGCGGGAAAAGCACGAGAGGAAATGAAAAAAGAGATAGGAAGGCTTGTTTCCGAGCGACCTGATAGAAATGAAGTTGTAATTGCGATTAACAGAATAAGTTCAAGAATGGCAAGAAGAGGGCTTTCCAGTATTAATCAGGCTTTCTCGTTTGGTAAAAACCTCTTTTTCTATGGGGGACAGGGAATCGAAAAAGATATTTATGAAGTTGAATTAAACGGAGTTAACAAGATTATTGATGAATATTTCAGCAACGATGACATACTATATATTGATTTACTTCCTTCCCCTGATGCTCAGATAGATAAAGGTGTAAAGGGTGGAAGTATGAAAATGCGTTAAATTTTGAAAATAATTAATTAAATTTGTTGACGATCTTTTTATTTTTGTTTAATTATAATGAAAGTTAATTTTTAAGTTGAACAGATGGAGGTAAAAATGGCTCATGTAATTTCGGATGAGTGCATTGTTTGCGGCGCATGTTTGCCTGAATGTCCTGTTGAGGCAATTACAGAGGGTGAAGAGAAATACGTGATAGACGCGGATCTTTGTACTGATTGCGGCGCTTGTGCTGAAGTGTGTCCTGTTGGCGCTATCGAAGCTGAAGAATAAAAAAAGATGGAATAATTATGTTGTCGAATAAATTTTGTTTGACGACTGTGGTTTTATGTTCGGGCTGAGCTTCCAAGCTCAGCCCGACAGCGTTGTGGCTCTTTTTAAAAGAACTTTCCGCGTTTTTTCTCTGATTCTTTAAGGCTCAGAACGCAACCGCAATAGTTTTGCCTAATCAGGCCCAGCTGCTTGCTTCGTCTTACACTGATTTTAAATCCATTTTTTTTCTTGAAGTCCTCACTGTGGAATGTAAGTGAGAACCTTTTCGCCGCTCTTATGCCCTCTTCCTCGATCCGGTTATATATCTTGTGAGGACTTACGGAGAGTGTGGTTGTAAAAAGTCCTATCCCAAGGTCAGAAGCCTTTTTCGCTGTATTGTCAAGTCTGAGGCTGTAGCATTCCCAGCACCGTTTGCTTTTTTCGGGAAGATTTTTATAGGAAGAAATGGCCTTTGTCCAGGCATAACTATTATATGGACCGATTAAAAGGCTGACTCCTAAATGATCGCATAAAGATTTAGTTTCTTCCAGACGCAGAATATATTCTTTTTCCGGATATATGTTCGGGTTATAAAAAAAGGCTTTAACATCGAAATTTTCTTTAAGATGAGGAAGAACATAGCTTGAACAGGAAGCGCAGCATGTATGTACCAGGATTTGTTCTTTGTCTTTCATTATTTAACGGGTTAATGAAGAATGAGTTTGTGAAATGGATGGTTCGGGCCTCAATGTTTTGTCCGATTGAGCGGGATTAATCACAGCGGTGTATTCTTTCGACCCGGTTATACCGATCGCTATTCTGTTTAGCTCAGTGAGGTATCTATCTCTTACAAGGCTGAATTCTTGCATTACCAAAGCGTCAACAGGTTTGGCGGGGGGCAGTTTCAATTTTCGGGGATCTATAAAACGGCCGTTTTTCTTGACCCGGTAATCAAGATGCGGGCCGGTTGAATAACCTGTGCTTCCAACGTATCCTATAACGTCTCCCTGCTTTACCTTAGCTCCAGCTTTTATGTTCTTTGCGAATTTACTAAGATGAAGATAATATGAGGTGTAGTTTCCGTTATGCCTAATTTTTATATAATTACCGTTCGCGCGGGTTCTCGAGGCTTTGATTATCGTCCCATTGCCTGAAGCTTGTATAGGGGTTCCTTTTGGGGCCGCGTAGTCGATGCCGAGGTGCGGCATGTAGTGATGCAGAACCGGGTGATAGCGTCTGTAACTGAAGCTGGAACTGATTCTGGTAAAGTTAAGGGGAGCTTTAAGTAATTGCTTACGAAGCGAGTTGCCCTTTTCATTGTAATAATCCGGGTAGGTGTCGCCCTTATTGTTAAAGAGAAACGCGTAGTGCTTATTTCCGTTGCAGTTAAATTCGGCGGCAAGTATCTTTTCAATTTTTCTGATTGTTTTCTTTTGATAGGGGTTGTTTATTTCTTTTTCTTCATATATCAACCGGTAGTAATCATCCTTACGCAGGTCGTGAAAGAAATCTATATCCCAGCGGAAAATATTATTGAGATTCGACGCCAGCTCAAAGGGGGTCTGATTTCTGGAGATTGATTCGTATAGTGAATGTTTGATAATTCCATAAGCGGTCCTGCGATGAATTTTAAAAGGATAAGATAGTCTCCGGGCGGTAACAGTATCTTTTTTCGCTGTAATTTCGAGAAATTCTTCATTATTTATAGAGAATTGGAAACGTTCCGGCAGGCCGGCACTGTCGGAGAATATTCTGTAGCTCTGTCCTGGATAGATCCTTCTAAGATTGTAGAGATCCCGGGCCGCATATACGATTTTATTGATCTTCTGCGGCGAAACACTGCAGCTTATCATTAGATCAAAGAAATTCATATTTTTGCCGACAAAACCTTCAAAGGAAGGAATCGGTGTGATTGGGGCGGGAGGTTGCTGAACTTTCGGGAGAGGTAACTCTCCGTTGCCCGCTATAGGATCAGTCTTTTTATTCTTATCTATCTCTTCTTTGTCGACAAGGATGGCCAGGGAGAATAGAAAGACAACGGAAAAGCAGATGATAATGCCGGCGATAAGTTTATTAATATTTGTTTTATTCATTTTATCTATCCTGTTGTATCGTGTTATGAGCAAGATACCTGCATTTGTATATCGAGGTCAAGTTAAAATGCAAGTGAATTTTCCCCAATTCTGAAGAAACGATTGCAGCTGCATAGCGCTATTTTTGTACAATAATTGGGGGGTATCTACAAGAACCCGGATTTTACTACATTTTTCTGTATCGGGGTCCGCCTCCACCCTCCGGCACAGTCCATTTGATATTGTCAAATGGACACTTGCGCTGGCATGTTTTGCAGTGCAGGCAGTTTGAAGGATTCGCGGCTTTTGCTTTTCCATCGACAATCTCATAAACTCCGGCAGGACAGAAAGTAATACAGGGTCTATCGAATTTCGGCGCGCATTCCCACTCGCATGTGTCGATATCAAGTATCTCCAGATGACAGGGTTCTTCTTCCCGGTGTTCTGTCGCGGCGGTGGCGGTGAAAGCATCCTTATCGAAATTTCTTTGCGGTTTAAGCTTGTATTTGGCTTCGGTCATTGTCTTGTAATCTTCTTCTATTGTGAATTTCGGCAGCAGGTTGCTTATTATGGAGAGAGGGAAGCCCAACGTTGGTCCAAATTTGGCGATGGTTTGCCGGTAATTTGCCGCAGACTTCATTTCTTTTCCGACCATACCCTTATCAATAAGTTCTGTATATTTAACTGAGGTGGCACCGGGTTCCGCTGCACTGTTGATGATGGCAGTTGCGGCCTGTATCCCCGAATCTATTGCGAGGTGTATTCCCCTGATTTTAAGCATATTTACGAAACCCGCGCCGTCGCCAATAATAAGGCAGTTTCCTTTGCCGATGCTATCTGTTTGCGAGTCTCTTGGTATAGCGTGAAGACCCCCCTCCGGAATCAATTTTGCGCCGGATTCAACAATAGTTCCGCCTTCTATAAATTGTTTAACGAATTTATGGTCTTTGAATTTTGTCAAGGCGTCCTGCGGGTTAAAATCATAATATTTCCAGTCAGCGCCGACTGTCATGCCGACTGCGAGATGGTTGTCGGTACCGGGATAGATAATACCTCCGCCGAAGATAGCAGGCCCGAGAATAGGCGTCCAGATTGGATAGCCCATTGCGTGGACAACTCTGTCAGCGCCGAATTTTTTATATTGTTCCGGGCTCACTCTGATCAATTCTTTGACCCCTAGTGAAAAAAGCTGGGGTTGTTTTCTTTTCAGATTGGCTTTTTCGATGAATTTCTCAGTCAACAAGCCATCGCAGCCTTCGGCCAGGATTATGAAGTCGGCATTAATTATATCACCGGCGAGATAGTTCGGTTGCTTGTTTCCTTCTTTATCGAGGCCCTGGTCAATGAGCTTGATTCCGGTTGTAAGGCCGGTATCTTTGTCAAAAAATATTTCCTGAGCCGCGAAACCGTAAAGCACTTCAACTCCGGCGTCTCGAGCGATCCTGGTCAACCATTTGCTGAGTTTACTGATAGAGATAGCGTAATCGCCATTATGAAGCAGTCCGCCCAAACCGAGTCCGAGCCGTTTAGCAATCTTTATGACAAATAACAAATCAAAAGCAATTTTACTGGAAGGCATGAAGGGGATTTTTTCACTTCTGATCGTCTGGCCTAATACATCTTTTGCTTCCTTGCTTTCCCGCCATCCGTCAGCCGCTGAATCGAGCAGGCTATGAAGTGGCTCATGCTCTAATACCGCACCCGAAAGGTTGTGGTTTCCCGCCCCAAAAGCTTTGTCTATAACACAGACATCAAGCTCGGGGTTGTTTTTTTTAGTCTGAATGGCAGCTGCCAAGCCGGCGGGGCCGGCTCCAACAATTAATACCTGGACCTTATTATAATCCTTGCTATTCGGCATCTTGTTTCACCCGTAGAGCTTCAATTAATTGTGGGACAACGTCTTCAGCATTACCGATAATATAATAATCACACTGTTTAAAGATGGGGGCGTTATGATCGCTATTTACAGCTATAATCGTATCGCAGTTAGCTACACCTATCATGTGTTGAATTGCGCCCGAAATACCAATTGCAATGTATATTTTTGGGCCAACAGCGGTTCCGGTCTGTCCAACCTGGTGTATCCTGTCGATAAAACCTTGTTCAACAGCCGAACGGCTGGCTCCAATTTCAGCTTCGACCTTTACAGTTTTAACTATACTATCACGAAGCGGCTTAATTAATGAGTTATAGCCTTCTTTGTTCTGTAATCCTTTACCGCCTGAGATAATAATATCCGCGTCAAAGTTTACATTGCCCGTACTGTGCTCAGTATTAATAATTTCAAGAGCAATGTCGTCTGATGATATTTGGACTTCATGTTTGACAACATTACCTTTTCTGGATTTGTCTTCAGGGAGTCTTTTCATGACTCCGGGCCGAGCCGTTGCCATCTGAGATCTTGAATTGATTGTAGTGATAGTAGCCATTACATTACCGCCAAGAGCGGGCCTTGTTTGCAGTAACACCGCGATTTGTTCTTTTTTTGAATTATCCCTGATATCGAGCGATGTACAGTCAGCGGTCAGTCCGCAGCCAAGCTTATAAGAAACCAGTGGAGCTAAAACTCTACCCTGAGGTGTTGCGGCGAATAGAACAATCTGCGGCCAATACTTTTCTATGGCACTGACCAGAGCTTTTTTATAAGCGGAAGGGTCGAATTCTTCAAGGAGCGGGTGCTCGACAATGTAGATATTGTCGGCGCCGGCAGCAATAAGTTCTTCCGAAAACTTCTCAATGTTGTTGCCGATAATTGTAACGCCTACCTTTGTTCCAAGTATGTCGGCTAAGTGATTAGCTTTGCCGATAAGTTCAAAGGTCGCAGGGTGTATTTTTTTATCCTCATATTCAGAGCAGACCCAAATTTGTCCCTGATATGTGGGTTTCCTCTTACTGAGTCCATTCAGCATATTCTCAAGAGCTCGACCGGTAAAAGATTTTTGGGCTTTTGCCAGGATATTTTCCCTGATACTATTATCAATTTTCGAGATATCCTGAATTTGAAGCTCTTTAAGAATTTCACTCAGAACGGCAAATTGTTTGTTTTCCTTTTCCGTACCCTCATATGTTCTGTCGAAAAGATCTTTTCTGTCTTCAGGCATAATGTATTTTCTTATATCTTCGGGGGTTTTCTGTTCGCCGGCTTTTTTGTCTACTTTGAATTTTTTTAGAATTATCCCGGCTAGTTCGCCGGCATTTTCTATTTGCCGGCATTTTCTTGTTGTCTCCGGGGGCGGAAAAACCCTGATCACACTTGTTTTTGAACCATCAACTCCAATATGTGCCGCGTTAATATCAGATGCTTGCCATTTGAAAATTTGAGTTTCATTCGCCTTCCGTGTTTTAGTGAAGGCCGCGAAGAGAGGGAATTCGTATTCGGCAACAGTTATTACAGCAGGTTTCTTTTTTGAAGTAACTATCTGACTGCCCCCGGTTATAATTCTGGTAAACTCAAAGCGGTTGTTTTTATATTCAGCGCCAGTAACGTAAGTAATACAAGGGAGTTGTAACTCCTCAGCTATCTGAGGCGGCACCTGCGCGGTATCGCCATCAACCGATTGCATCCCACTCACTATATAGTAATCGTTGGGATCTTTGATGATATCTCTTTCAATTTTTCTGATAGCGTAAGCCAAAGGATTAGCTGTAGCCGCTGTATCCGCTCCAGCTAATAGCCTGTCTGTGAGCAACACCGCTACATCCGCGCATCTGCTCAGCGAATAACGCAGTATTTCGTCCGCCATTGGAGGTCCCATACTAAGGCAGATAATTTTACCCTCTCCATCACCGCTATCGGTGCGCATCTTGTGGGCAAAAGTCAGAGCTTGGGCGTCAAGCTCATTTATTACGTTAGCTAAACGGCTTCTGATAAGCGTCCCTTTCTCAGGATCAAACGCATTATCAGTTATCTGAGATATGTCCGGCACCTGTTTTATCAATACTATATAATCACTCATAACTTCAACAAATTAGCAACTTTCGAGCGGAATGTCAACTGACAATATTGCGCCGGACAGGGAGATATGATTTGACAGAGGTATATTTTGCTTTTAGAGTCGGGAAGAAATGATGGTTCTTCATGATCTGGAATAGAACGGTATCTTTGCAGCGTATTGGCAGCAGGGTTGTTTTAAATTTTCTTTAACTGTGGGAGATGACATGGAAGAAAAATGCAGGATCGGTATAATCATCTGTGATCGTTATCGCAGGTGTGCCGGCGGAAAATGTTTTAGATCATTGCGGAATAGAGATGGCGCTTTTGAAAGATATAAGAATATTGAAGTTGAAGTTGTTGGATATACCACTTGCGATGGGTGCCCTGGCGGGAACATAGAATATGCTGTGGAGGAAATGAAGAAAAATGGGGCGGAGGTTATTCATCTTGCCACAGGATTGATTGTGGGATATCCTCCCTGTCCTCATATTAGTTATTTCCATGATTTTATTCAATCAAGGTATAATCTCGAAGTTGTTTACGGCACTCATCCTGTGCCTCAGAAATATTTTATCATGCATGACAAGTTGAGAACATGGGATAATCCGGATTGGCGGAAGATTATCGAAGTAACATTAGTGGATGAAGAAACTCGATTATCCTATGATTAGCAAGGGAATTTGGAGATTGAAAAGATTGGATATATGATGTGGGAACCCTGACACTACCTGTTTCATTTTGTGCCTTATGAGTAGCTGAGTAGAAAAAATATCATTCCGCAAAAAAATATAAAAATATATTTGCCTTTTTAGTTGACATGCCGTATATTGAGAACACGAATTATTGTACCTGTATTTTGTCTTTTTGTTTTGGTGATAAGGCTTTTGAAACAACTTTAGTAAAGCAAGAGAAAACCTGTGGAGAATAGGTAGCATACTATTCAAGATGGGTTTTTTTACCCGGAACAGGCAGAGAACACAGATGTACGTAACTTTTTTGTTTTTAGAGAAGGATTAGGTTTATGGAAACAGGAACTGTCAAATGGTTCAACGGGTCCAAGGGCTTTGGTTTTATCTCCAGAGAAGAAGGCGACGATGTCTTCGTCCATTACAAAGCTATAGTAGGCGATGGTTTTAAATCGCTTGATGAGGGCGACAAAGTTGAGTTTGAAATCGAAGAAGGTCCTAAAGGTTTACAGGCCAACAATGTAAAAAAGATCTAGCTTATTTAGGATGTTTGGACAAACCCCGGTCAGTTTCGGCCGGGGTTTTTTTTGTTCTTTCCCGGTACAAGTGATATGTATGATAGCGGGACTATAGTTCTTACAAATTCTTTTCAAATATTTTCCAGAGAAATTTATCATAATAGTATAATAAGAAGTGCAGCTTTATTCTATTTAAGATTGCTCTTAATGTTCAGAATATTTTCCGCTTACTCGTTTCCTGAATTAGTGAAACTACAAGGTATTGAAAAATAGAGCTATTTGTTGTAGGCTTCAAAGGAAGTAATAATCAGAATCTTTGCAAAGAGATGGAAATATGCGTGATATTAAGAAGGAAATTCAAAAGCTCAAAGAACGGGCAGAGAAAGAATTTGGCGGGAAAGGCGGCAAGGGGTCCACTGATGGTTTTATTGAACGTGCCGCAAAATATTTAAATGGAAAAGATAAACTAAACGAAACAAATCTTCATTCTGAAGAAAGATTAGGGAAAAATGGACAAATTAAAAGCGGTATCTTTTTGCATGGTGAAAATGCCGGAGCCGGATTAACAAGAAAACTAATGGAGAGAAAGAGGGGGGGCGCGGTTTACAAAGAGGAAAGAGGAGCTTATGTCCCTTTTATAAAGCTTAAAGACGCGATTATGGGAAAAGAGGAGAAATGCGGAAGAACTTCTTTTTATCGTATCATCGATTCAGCATCGGTTGTGGATTCTGATGCCGAAGAGCTGCATGAGCGGTACCGGGATATTCTTTCTTCTTCAATTGAATGCCGTGTGGAGGATATTGGGTCAATGACTCTACTGCCGAATTTGCCGATAGAAGATGTGTGTTATCTTGATCTTGAAACTACGGGGCTTAGTAATTCTCCCCTCTTTCTTGTCGGTTTGATGTACAGCCGTGACGGCAAGTTGGTTTTGGATCAGTTTTTCGCGCGGGATTATACAGAAGAAGAACCCTTGCTTGAGTTTACACGCGATTTTCTTCAAAGTTTCAGTACAATAGTCACATTTAACGGTAAGGGTTTCGATATACCTTTTATGCTGGATAGAATGAAAGTGTTCGGCATTGAAGCTTCAATGCCCGGGTATCATGTAGATCTTCTCCCGATTTCAAGAAAGATTGTAGGAAAGAGAACGCCAAATCACAAATTGAATACACTTGAAACATATTTGTTAGGGAGAAAAAGAGTGGCAGATGTTCCAGGGCGGTTGATTCCCGAGTTGTATCATGATTATGTTAGAACAGGTAACGCTGCTGATATTAAAGGAATTATCAAACATAATCGTATAGATCTTATTTCACTGATGCGCCTGATTGTTTTTTTTCTTTCTGATATGCTTTCCCTGGAGGAAAAAGATTGAACACAAACCGGTTCTTAAAGAAACTGAAAGCGGACGATTTTTACAGGAAGCAGATAGCCTTTAGTCATAAAATACCCGCGTGCGAAGCCAAATGGGGAAAACTCGACCGGCCTCTGCCGGTTGAGCTTGAGGGAAAGCTTCGGGAAAGTCTTTACGGAAGAAACAAGGAAAAAAGACTGCGGGATTGATTAAAAATGTAAAGATTGCATAATTGACGTGTCAAAACTGCTGTGCTATATTAACTAAGTATAGTTTGATGATCTTTGTTTGCTGAAACGATCGATAATATTCATAGTTCTGCAAACTGGAATGAAAGGGGATACTTTGAACCTGAAGGCTGGATGTTGGATTGAGAGAGTAATTATTTTCTTTGTAATTCTATCTATCTCAGGGCTTTCTCTGATTTCCTGCTCGAGAAGGCCCGGTAGCGCGGATGACCTTGTTAAGAAAGTTATTAATGCCTATGGGGGGAGTGAGGGAATAAATGCTCTTGCGAGATACAGAGGCAGCGGATTTTTAAAGAAGCTTCCTATCGGGAAAATGGTCAAAAACTATCCTCTGGATGTTTTTCAGGATATGTACAGGTATAAAGAGAGTGTTGCCTATGTTACAAAAGGGGACGCGGTTAACAGATGGGTATGGATAAATAACGGTGAAGAAATATTAAAGTGGACAAATTCTGATAAGACACTTAATAAGCCGGCACTGGAAAACAGTTTACTGCAATACAGGTTTCCGCTGATTCTCTCATGGATGCATAAGTCAGGGGTGGTAGGCGAATTGATCGACAATTCCGGGGAAGGTGTCTACAAGTTGCGGTTCAAAGACGGAGAGAATATTATTGACGTTACGGTTAACGGCAAAGGCTGGCTGCTTAATCGGATTGAAGTGAATAGATCAACGGATTCTCTGATTTATTCAGAAGAATATAGTACTTACTGCAAAGTTGAAGGAATACCGATTCCGAATAGAGTTGTTAGAAGTGTAAATGGCAAACCTTACAGCGAAGCCTTTGTTCCAGTTATTAAATATGGATTAAATTTACCCGATTCTGTGTTCATGATTACGGCAAAGGATACACTGATAGAGAAGGCTGAATAGGAAATCGTGCCCTCGGGATAGTGCAAGATAAAATTAAAGAAGCTCACTTACTTTAAAGATTGATTTAAAATTATACCCCTTCTCTTTTATATTCTGATTTGCTCCTTCTTCACGGTCTACAAGTACAATTATTTCCGCGATTTTTCCTCCAGCCTCCGTAATGGCTCTTGCCGCTCTTAACAGGGAACCGCCCGTTGTTACAACATCTTCTACAATTACAGTTTTGGTTCCCTCTTTGAACTTCCCTTCGATTATTTTTTTTGTTCCGTGAACTTTTGATTCCTTCCTTATGAGGAATCCTTCCTTTTTTTCCTCTTTTAGCGCGGAGAGGGTGAGCAACGCGCCGATTATTGGATCGGCGCCGATTACCGGACCGGCAAAGGCATCATATTCTTTAGGATCCAGTTCGTCCAGAAGAAGTTTAGCAGTGAGGTAAAGGCCTTTAGAATAAAGGGTTGTCATTTTACCGTTTATGTAGTAGCTGCTTTTTCTGCCCGATGCCAGGGTGAAGTCGCCCTTAAGAATCGAGCGGGAAATCAGTATCTTCTTTAATTCTTCTCTTTCATTCATTTTTACTCCTGTCTCGATAAAATAAGTTTCGTATTTCTGTTTCTCAGTGGCAAGCTTAACCTATAAAAAGTGTGATCCCCGCGCATATTTGGAAAAATCCGGTTTTTTCCTCTCCGGTATAAAACAGGAGAGGGTGATAAATGTTGTTTTTACCGCCGGAAGAAATATAGTGGTATTTTGCTTCAAAATTTATAAAAACTCCTCCTTGAGTAAGTCTGTATAACAAGCCGAGGCTTCCGTATACCCCCGGCTGATAATCAGTAAGGCGCTGTTCTATTATTCCTATGGGCCTGATAAGTGTAATAGCATAAAGGCCCACTCCGGAACCGGCTGTTGCCGATATTTTGTCAGAAAGTTTGTAATATGTAAAGATAGCGGCAGACAAAGAATATATCTGTAACTCTAGGATTTCACCCTGATTAGAATATTGAATATCCTTGTCCGGCAGCTTTGAATCGCCGAAGTTATGGGAAGAAAGAGAAATATCTACACCATACCAAGTTCCAAGTCCTTTAACGAAATGAAGTTCCAATTCACTTCCTCTGCCGAAGGCATTATCAAGTTTGTTTGAATTAAAAACAGTTCCAACTCTAAAACCGACTATTTTTTTTCCGTCAATGCCTTCGGCCGCATAGGCAGCATTGGAAATTAAAAACAATATTAGTAAGACAGTTATCGATTTCCAACTATTCATACACCGCAGGATACCATACCCGGAAGGGTTTAAGAAGAAATATTTAACTTTGTGCCTGAATAGATGGGCATGTAATCCCGGAAGGATAAATTTTCACTACCTGAGAAGAATCATTTTCCTGCTGTATCTCTTCTTGCCGATTGTCAGGTTGCAGTAGTATACACCGGATGGAATTTTTCCCTTTTCAGAGATGGATGGATTCCAGATAAATGTGTAGTTTCCAGCGGGTTTTTCTCCTAATTCATTCGTGCTTATAGTTTTACCTGAAACGTCGAAAAAGGATATAGTGACTTTCTGGTTACCCTCTATTTCCCCTACACTGTAGGGAATAGCGGTGGAAGGGTTGAAGGGGTTGGGGTAGTTTTGGCCAAGAGAATTTCTTGCGTCCAGTATCAGTCCTTCCGCTTTAATCGGTCCGTACTTAACCCCATTTATTTCATCCGCTTCAACAATGTAATAGTAATAATCAGCATATCTGTTTTCGCCGGTGTCGAGAAAACCGTATTCCGGTTCGCCGTATATTGGATTTAGATTGCGTTTTTCCATCCCTGAATATGATGAGTTTTCTCCTCTGTAGATATCAAAACCAATTCCGGCACAATCGTTGCCGGTTGACCACGAGAGAATTATTTCATTATCTTTTCTTTCGTATGTCGCGGATGAAATTGTTACAGCTGTGTTTTTATAGAGAGTAATTTCAAAATGCAGAGATCCTCCCTCGATAAGGTTAATATTTGAGATTGTAGTATCGCTATGTGCCGGAGCTGCCGCGTGTATTGAATATACGGCAGGTGGAAGGGGTGTAAAGAGATAGAGTGGCTCAGGAAGTTCATCAAAGACACCGATTATACCATCTTCGGAATTCATCAGGGTGACAATTGTTCCGGCAGGGGTCTCGTCCAATTCTTTGGATATTACGGATGCGGATATTTCACCGGAGGGGCGATTGAGCGAATAGACATATGAAGTGTCATTGAAATGGAAATAGTAATACCCGCTGTCAGGTAGAACTGCTACTATATTGGGTGGATTCCAGGCCAGATCCGCTATTCCCCAGCCATGTTCGAAGCTCCAGCCCCAATGTTCCTCACCATACTCTCCATTCATGGTGAATTTAAAATCTATTGTGTCTGGAGGAGCGCCGGGTTCATCTATGAATCTCAGTTTGACCCATTCACTATCACCAATGGAAGTCATGTTATTCCCGGGATCATCCGGATCACATGTTATTCCGCTGAAATTACCTACAAGCTGAATAGAGGATACAGTATCCCCAAATAAATTAAAAGCAAAACAGACTAATCCGCTCGCGAGTAAAATGTGTTTAAATATTTTTAGCATAACCTCTTTACTTTCCTTTTGCTGTTTGCCGAAGTTGTCATAGCGCAAAGGAATAACTATAGTTAAAATTATACATGAAATAGTGGGTTATGTCAACATTTCAAGCCATTTTCCGTGAGCAAAACATTGTTAGTAAAAACGATTGAAGGCAGAATAAAATTAGATATATCCCGGGCATTTAAGGTAAAGCCGCATAGGTTTTAAGATATTTCTCAAGCCTTCGGGTTCCCTCCGCCAGATTTTCCATCGAATTAGCATATGAGAAGCGAAGATATCCTTCTCCCTGATCTCCAAAGTCTATTCCCGGCGTTATGGCGACC
>JAUXHZ010000157.1 GCA_030621255.1 Candidatus Latescibacterota bacterium | reverse complement strand
TAAAAAAGCGATCGACCTCCACCGCGAACATATTACCGTTAAGGAACATTCAAAACTGATCAATGACCTGGCCTGGATATATTACCGTCTGGGACAATTTGATAAGTCATGGAAAAACTGTCTTACTGTTCAGAAAAATCTCGACAAGAAACAATGCCCAAGTGAACTCGCCCAATCATACAATCTTATGGGAACCATAAATTGGAACAGGAGCAAATATGAAGAGGCAATCATGTGTCATACAAAATGCCTAAACATCAGGGAGGAAAACAATGACACATCAGGATTAGCTTCCAGTTTTAACAATCTCGGCCTCGTTTACCGTTCTACGGGAAGGATAAAAGAAGCAATCGAATGCTTTACCAAAAGCATGAAAACAAAACAAAAAAATAATAATATACCCGGCTTGGCGGCTACTCACCTGAACATTTCATTAACCTATCTCGATATTGAAGATTTTGAGAAAGCTGAAATCAATTGCGAAATCTCCTGTAACCTTGCCGAAGAGACGGATAATCAACAAATTCTGGCGGAGACCTATGGAACAATGGGAGATATCAGCTATCTTAAAGAGGATTATGAAACGGCCGCCGGCTACTATTTTCGTGATTTACGCATCTGCAAAAAAACGAAATCTGTCCGGGAAGAAGCGGTTGTACTGCGCCGCCTGGGACAACTTTACCTCGCAATTGATCAAACAGATAAAGCAGAAAAACTTCTTGAAAAAGCAAGGAAACTTAATTTAAAGATCGGATCCCACTTTGAAACAGCGCTGCTTAACAGCCTTGAAGGGAAACTGAAAATCAAAACCGGAAAAAGGAATGAAGGCATCGCGAAGCTTGAGGGGGTCAGCGCAGAACTCTCCCTTCTCGGAAAAAAGAATACTGCCGCGAAAATATTCGCGGAACTCGGCGAACTTTATTTGAAAGAAAACAACGAAGTTCTAGCGCGCGAATACCTCTTACGTTCAACTTCACTCACAGGCAGAAATGAAGCTTTCTCCAGTCGTATACGAAAACTGCAGGAAGATCTTGACCTTCTATACAATTCTGAACACACCAAATCAGAAAAAGATTCAGATAATTATAGAACCCTATGCAGGCTTATTTCTATGCTTAGCACAACACACGACACGGAAAAATTGTACAATGCAATTATAGAAACCGCCCTTAAAACGACCAAATCGGAGAGGGGGCTTATCGCCTTAATAGACAACCACACTAAATCATACAGGATTCTGGCTTCAACCAACGATTTCACACCCGGGGATCAGCTGGAGGATATCAATATTATCTCAATTCTAAATATCTCCGGGCACCTTGGATACCCGCTTGACACACTACAAATTAACATCCCGCTTAATAAAGTAAGCGATGAATTTATTGAAAAGTATCCCAGAATTATTTGTATTCCTCTTAAAGTGAACCATGAAATAAAAGGCTGCCTCTATCTTGATTCAACAAAATCGGGAATCCCGCCCGCTAGCGGCCACAGAGGGTTAATGCTCGCGTTGACTCAACAATTTGCTGCCGGGCTTGAAAAGGCTTTTCTTACAGATATAATTTCTTCCTCCGAAAAAATACAACCGCAGAAGAGGATCAAAACCTCCGGAAGATACAAAAATTACGAAAACATTATCAGAATATCCTCATCTATGCGTTTGGTTTGCGATCTGATAGACGGCATTAAAGAAATGGACACAACCGTTCTTTTAACCGGCGAGAGCGGCACAGGAAAAGATCTGATAGCCAAAACTATTCATTACTCCAGCATTCACAGTAATTCTCCTCTTCATACGATAAACTGCTCCGCGTTGCCCAGAGAATTGCTGGAAAGCGAACTGTTCGGACACGAGAAAGGAGCCTTTACCGGAGCTCATAAACAGAAGATCGGGCATTTCGAATCTGCCGGCGATGGAACTATCTTCCTTAATGAAATCGGCGATTTACCCCTGACTCTCCAGCCAAAATTACTCCACGTTCTTGAAGAAAGAAGCTTTTTCAGGGTTGGAGGAACCAAAAAGATAGAAACAAAAGCGAGAATAATAACTGCCACGAATAAAAATCTACTCGAGCTTGTTAAACAAGGTTTGTTCAGAGAAGATCTCTATTACCGGATAAATATATTCCCGATAAATATGCCCTCCTTAAAAGACAGAAGAGAAGATATAAAGCCTCTCTGCGATCATTTCATTGAACTCTATTGCAAACTCTACAATATGCCGGTAAAGAAATTTTCGCCGGAGGCTTTGATGTATCTTGAAAAATACCCATGGCCGGGGAATGTAAGACAATTGGAGAGTATAATTATTAGACTGATTATTGTTTCCGCTCAGGAAACAATTACCGCTCACGATCTGCCGAGAAATATTCTTAACTACTCCAACACCTTACATGCTGGAATATCATCTACAATAGATGAAACAATAAAAATCCTCCTTGATAACATGAATTTCTCGTCAAACGATCCTATCCTTCCGAAAATCGAAGGATCGATCATAAAAAAAATCGTAGAAATGACCAAAGATAAAACAAAAGCAGCTTCAATTCTGGGGATTTCAAAACCAACATTGTATTCCCGACTTAAAAAATATGAAAAGAAAAATTAAAAAAGAAAATTCCGTACTCTTAAAAATATCTTCAATAGTTTTTATTGCCCTGCTGGCGATATATATTCCTCTAAAAGTCTATATTTCCCATTCTGAAAAGAAGCCTGTCATCCGGGGACAAGTTGCTCTTACAATTTTTGTAACTCATAACATCTGGTGTTCTCATGAATTCTCCGGGGAAAGGGAATCCGGAAACATTGAGGAAAACAGCCCCCAGGCAAAAACCCTATTTGATTCTATTAAATCAGCCACGGAGAAAGAGCATGCATTGCTTGTTGATTTATGCGGAATCAGCTGCTGCAAGGCGAACAAATATCCGGGATTGCCATTTCCCAAGGAGGCTCAACTCCTGAAATACGACGCCATAGCAGTCGGATTGCATCACGCTACTAATAACTTTCATGACTCAAAAAAGTTAGATTATTCATCCCTTCCCTTCACATCGGTCAATATTATTAATACTGATGGTAAAACAATTTTTAATAGATGGATAATAAAAGAAACAGAAGGGCTAAATTCCAAAACCGGGGAAATGGTAAAAATCAAGATCGGGATCTTCAGCGTTACTTTCGCGGATTCTGCTTCCGATCAGAATTCTCAGGAATCTTATACCATCATCAATCCTAAAATTGCATCTTTAGAAGCTGTGACCAGAATGAAAAATGAAATGTGTGATCTTATAATAGCGCTTTCGCGGACAAGCCCGGAAAAGAGTGTCGATCTGGCAACATCGGTTTCCGGTATCGATATTGTAATCAACGCTTCAGAATCAGACGCAGCCCCGCTTTGCCGGCCAGTTCACAATTTATACATTCTTAATATTGCAGAAAACAGTCCACCTCTACAGGAAATAAATATTAAACTTACTGAAGATTCTTTAACTGTAATACCACACGGGCAACGGCACACAAGATAGGACTTTATCATAAAAACAGGGAGGAAAATTTTGCTACGCACAACTCTTCAGAACTATCTCGACGATAAACTGAATATCAATGATTTTCCGGACGATTCTTCACTTAACGGCCTTCAGGTAGAAGGCTCACAAAGAGTATCAAAAATCACACTAGCGGTTGACGCCTGTGACCTCTTAATAAAGAAAGCTGTAAAAAACAAATCCGATATGATAATCGTTCACCATGGGCTCTTCTGGGGCGGCCGGGTGCCCATAACAGGAATCATAAAACACCGGTTAGCCATTCTTTTAAAAAACGGGATATCTCTTTACGCTGCCCATCTCCCACTTGATTTCCACCCGGAGATTGGAAACAACGCCCAATTGGCTTCTTTGCTAAAATTGAATGAGATATCTTCATTTGGCAACTATCAGGGGAAAGAAATAGGCATTTGCGGAAAACTTCCGCGCCCTATTTCCACTGAAGGACTCTCAAGGAAGATCAG
>JAUXHZ010000115.1 GCA_030621255.1 Candidatus Latescibacterota bacterium | reverse complement strand
TGTGCATACTTTTATTACACGGAATGAATCGAACTCCAAATATTCTCAAAGTTGTAAATTTTCCTTTTCAAAAACATATTGATACTATTTAAACTTAAAAGGTATTAATATAGACTTGTGTTTTCATGCGATGCAGATTTGAATCGTTAATAAGGATGGTTTTATTGTGAAAAATATTTATAACACAAAATTCAAACGCATACTATTCAGGGTTATTGTTATAGGAGTAATAATATTTGCCGGGTTTTCTGTTACCGCACTAAGATGGTTCTCGAGAGATCTGCCGTCGATGGCACGCCTTGAAATGATTGAACCAGCACTAAAAACCAAAATACTCGCCTCCGATTCAACAGTTCTGAAAGAATTCTATACCCAGGACAGAATCCTTGTTTCAACAGAAGAGATACCGGAAAATGTAAAAAGAACATTTATCGCGGTGGAAGACCGCAGATTCTACAAACATTTCGGGATTGACCCGGTCCGTATTATATCGGCAGCCTGGGAAGATATAAAAAGTATGAGTTTAAGTGAAGGCGCCAGTACAATCACACAGCAGCTCGCCAGAGATTTATTTCTTACAAAGGAACGCACCTTTCCCAGAAAAATAAAAGAAATACTTCTTGCTATAAGGATTGAACGCACCTATTCCAAAGACGAGATTCTTGAGATGTACCTGAACCAAATCTATTTCGGAAGCGGAAGTTACGGTGTCGAAGCGGCCTCCCATGAGTTCTTTGGACAATCCGTAAAGGAACTTGAACTGCACCAGATTGCACTGCTGGCGGGGCTTCAAAAAAACCCGGCGGGATATAATCCATTCCGGCACCCGGACAGAGCCATCAGAAGAAGAACTACGGTTCTCCATCTGATGGCCAAAAATAAAATTATTTCCACAGCAAAACTCGATTCACTAAAAACCGTTCCTCTTGACATCTACAGCGAGAAAGAGTCAGATTCTGAGATTGCTTCTTATTTTACAAGATACGTAAAATCAAAACTGGCGACAAAATATGGGGACCGCGCCGTATACCGGGAAGGTTTTACCGTATACACAACATTGAACAAAAACCTCCAGAGGGTTGCCGAAGACAGCCTTGAATCGTTCATGAAGGAATTGGAGGAAGAAGCAAATTACAAACTCACACGCGGAGCTTACCTTGATTCCATAAACGCTGACGTAAAAATTGAGCCTGAATATCTCCAGTCCGCCGCTTTAGCCATGAACCCCCATAACGGACATATACTTGTTATGGTTGGCGGAAGAAACTTCCGGGAAAGTGAATGGAACAGGGTTGTACAGGCCAAAAAACAACCTGGATCAGCTTTCAAAATATTCACCTATATTGCGGCCCTTAAAAACGGGTACAGGCCTTCCGACATCCTTCTGGACTCCCCGCTTGTAATTGAAATGCCCAATGGAGAGGTCTGGAAACCAAGAAATTTTTCCGAGAAATTTCACGGCGCGGTGTCACTCAGATTTGCTCTGGATCACTCGATAAACATCCCCACTATTAAGCTCCTTCAAAAGATCGGCCCCCCTTCAGTAGTAAATACCGCTAAGAGCATGGGGATAAAAAGTCCAATTCATCCATATTTTTCACTCGCGCTTGGGACGGAAGAGGTTTCCCTCATAGAACTCACTACCTCTTACGGTGTTCTTGCCGCTGAAGGAATATATTCAGAGCCTATCGCTATTCTTAAAATAGAAGATAGAAACGGTAATACACTCGAAGAACATTATCCCCGGCGCAGAGAAGTTCTTTCCATGGAAATCGCCTATCTGGCGACAGATATGCTTCAATCGGCAATTAATGAGGGAACAGGTATGAATGTACGGCGATTAGGACTCGGTATCCCATGCGCGGGGAAAACAGGCACTACGGACGATTGCGGAAACGGCTGGTTTTTAGGATATACTCCCGAACTTGTTGTCGGAGTCTGGACAGGTTTCGATAAAAAGAAATTTATGGGCAAAAGAAGAACAGGGGCAAGAGTAGCTCTTCCATTATGGGTTGATATTATGAAAGCCGCTTACCCGCTAAACCGGGGCCCCAAATTCAATTGTCCCCCCAATATAACTGAAACAATAATCTGCGAAGAAACAGGCCTGCTGGCAACTCCATACTGCAAAGAGGTACGGCGTGAAATATTCCTAAAGGGGACCGAACCTAAACGTAAATGTGATCTTCACAGTATAAGTAAATACAATTTATTAAATAGTGACAAAGAATTCCTGGATTTGGACAAAGCCCTGCAAGAACAATAGCCCTTACAATAATTTGCCGTAATTCCCCGCTTTAAATTCCTCTAGAATTTCTACTCCGGCGCTCGTGCCTATTCTGGTAGCTCCTGCCTTTACAAGGCTCACCGCCTCTTCCGCTGTTCTGATTCCAGCGGAAGCCTTTACACCAAAATGCTTTCCTACCGCTTCCCGCATCACTTTTACGTCATGTATATTTGCTCCCGGCGGGCCAAAACCTGTTGAAGTTTTTACAAAACTTGCCCCACCATTGATGACAATCCGGCAAGCTTCACGTTTTTCCTCATCAGAAAGAAGCGCGGCTTCGATAATAACCTTAACAATCGCTTTATCTCCACAAGCTCTTACAACCCCGTTAATATCCTTAAGCACGTAATCGTTCAATCCGGATTTAAATGCTCCGACATTCAGAACCATATCAATTTCATTTGCCCCATCTGCTACCGCGCGTGCAGCCTCAAAGGCCTTAACCTCCGAATTCACCGCTCCAAGAGGGAATCCCGAAATGGAACAAACATTTATGTCTGTCCCCTTGACCTGAGCGGCCGCAACAGGGATATAATAAGTATTTACGCACACAGCCCAAAAATTATATTTCTTTGCTTCATCACATAATCTGACCACATCAGCCTCTGTTGCTTCCGGCTTTAATAAAGTATGATCTATCAATCTATGCAGTTTTATATCCTCCATAACATTCTCTTTTCGGTTTGTCGATATGCAATTAAATATTCTCATGAAGACTGTGGAGAGTTTTCAGGGTATCAACCTTCCCGCTTCTCATATAGACCCGGGCGACCCTCTTGTTGATTCGGCACAACACCTCATAATTCAAAGTGCCATCCCATTGCGCTGTTTCATCAACGGTAATCTTTTCATCCCCCTGCTTTCCAAAAATCACAACCTCCTCGCCAACCACTGGATTCTTGAAACCGGAAAGATCAATCATAGTCATATCCATCGTTACTCTTCCGACTACAGGAACCCGTCGTCCACGAAAAAGAACACTGCCCCTGTTGGAAAGTCTGTGACTTATCCCATGCCCGTAACCAACGGCAATCGTTCCTATAATAGTCGGTTTATCCGTAATATATGTTCTGCCGTAACTGATACTCGCTCCGGAAAGGAACTCTCTCACCAGCAGAAGCTTGGACTTAAAACTCATTACGGGGCACACATCTATTTTATCCCTTAAATCAAGGGATGAAGTATACCCATAAGCCAGCAGACCGGGCCTGATCATATTGAAATGAGATGCCGGAATATTAAGAATAGCGGCGCTGTTTGCGCTGTGAATATATTCAAATGATATCCCTTTTATTTTTAAATCATCTACTATTCCGGAAAATAAACTTATTTGATCCCACGTATAATCGACATCGCTGTCAGCTGCTGGAAAATGAGTAAATATTCCTTCCATTATAAGCCCATCAAGTTTACTGATCTCTACAATAGACTCATAGGCTTTTGCTCCCGGCAACCCCGCTCTTCCCATTCCGGTATCAATTTCAATATGTATTCTGCATCTTTTACCGGAACTGATTGCTACTCGCGACGCCGCCTTCGCGAATTCATATGTCGATACGGAAGTGGAGAGATTATTTTCAATCAGCGATCCTATCTCATCCTCCAGAATCGGGCTGATAATCAGAATAGGGAGCTTAATCCCCTCTTTGCGAAGCTGCACGCCCTCATCAAGCGTAGCTACTCCAAGCATATCCACTCCGCACTCTGATGCAAACCTTGAAATACGAACAGCTCCATGGCCGTAGGCATCAGCCTTTACAACCAACATGATGCGCACCTTCTCTGAAACAATGCCCCTGATTTTGTCAAGGTTCCATTTAAAAGCATCAAGATCAATTTCAACCCAGGTAGGAAAACTCAGCATTGCATCTCCCATTATCTATATCAATCCAATTCTTCTCTGTCGTTAAAAAAGAATCTGTCCAACAATCTAACATACTCGGTCCACTTACCGTCCCTTTTATTATGATTGTCAAAAACATTCAGCGTCCCTCTCACCTGCGCATCCATATTATCAATATAACTCAGCAATAAAGCCTCAACAGTCATCGGCCGTACCGGTGAACCATGTTCGAGCTGTCCGTGATGACTGAGAATCATATGTTTGAGTTTCATCTCAAGGTCATCCGGGAAATCCCCAATTCCCCTGACATAATCATTCAGAAATTCAATCCCGAGAGTAATGTGCCCCAGGAGCCTTCCCCTATCCGAATACTCAATATGATTTGTAACTGTAAGTTCTTGCAGCTTTCCGAGATCATGAAGAATTACACCGGCAATAAGCAAATCATGATCTATCTCCTTATATGTACGGGCGGCCTTTAACGCAATTGCCAACATATCAGATATATGCTCAACTAACCCGCCGAGATATGCATGATGCCACCCTTTAGCGGCCGGCGCCTTTATCAATCTTTCCCTGAAACAATCATCGTTAAAAATTTTCTCGAGAAGCCCTTTTAAATATTGATTCTCTATTGCCGAAATTACCTCCTGAATCCCGGAATACATTTCATCGGCCGATCTCGACGATGACGGTAAAAACATGGATGGATCATATTCAGCGCTTTTCAGTTTC
>JAUXHZ010000213.1 GCA_030621255.1 Candidatus Latescibacterota bacterium | reverse complement strand
GCTCTTTTCAGCGCGGGCAATCCTGAGCCGTTGATCTCATATGTTACACCGGATACTATAATAAAAAGTGAAAATGGAAATTTGATCTGTCTTGATATCTTCGGTGAGAATTTGCTCCCTTCCGCCGAATGCTCTCTTACTGATCATGTAGGAGGGGTAGCGGCGAATGATATAAGCTGGCTTGGTGAAAATCGAATAATCGCGGAGTTTAATCCGGAAGAACTCTACGCCGGATACTGGTCTCTTAATCTTAAGAACGCGGATGGACAGTTAGTCTTATTGCCGGATGCGGTTTTTGTCAATTCTATCTATTCCTATGCTTACACACGGATAAATTACTGTTTTATAGATATAGATTGGAAGCTTGAAGGGAGCACTCCCTTCAGATCACTTGTTTACAGGAAACTGTGCAACGATGAAAATTATGCGCTGGTGACACCTGATACACTCTTCGGTACTGATAGTGTGTTTCACTTTAGAGATACAGAGGTTGATCCGGATCGGGATTATTCGTATAAAATTGTTTCGTTTTCAGGCTCTGTAATCGAATCAATCGTTTTCCCCGGCCCCTACCGGATTGAAAATATTCCGCTGACTCAATTTCAGAATTACCCGAATCCTTTCACAACCGGGACAACCATTCAATTTTATCTGCCCCGGACTATAAAAGCGAAGATACTTTTCTTCGATGTTTCCGGAAGGAAGATTGACGGGATAGCGGAGAGATTCTATCCGGCCGGATACAATACGGTTAATTATCAGGCCGATGCTGAACTTTTTGTTTCAGGGGTATATTTCTGTGTATTAGATACCGGGGGAAGGCAGGAGGCGATAAAGATAGTGATTCTCAGGTAACCGGTTTTATTTCACTATGAGAACAGAATTTATTCCGCCGAAGCCGTCAGGTTCCTCCACTTTGCATGAGGGGTCGCCGATTTTGGTTTTGTTGTCAATGAGGAATTTATAAGGGTATCTTCCAGGGGAAAGAACTATGGTTGTTTCCCATTTGCCTTCCTCAACTTCTTCCATAGGGGTTGTCTCGGGATTCCAGCTATTAAAGGAACCTACAACAGATATCCTTGTGCACTCTTTCCGGACAAGAGAGAGGGTGATTTCTCTTGGACTATCAAGATTTGCAGAGGCTGCCTCATTCACAGTTTCATTTGAATCAAGATTGGCAAATTTGCCGGCAAGTTCATTAACTATATTTTCCATGCCCGCGATGGGCAGTCCGCTTTTATCGCTTATTTCAAAGTTGAGGGGGGAGGGTGATTTGTCCCAGCTCGCGGCTATAAGAATTGAATTTTGTCCCATTCTAAGTTTAGAGTATAACAGAGTATTGACAGGTTTGATCGCTGATAATATTGGGTTTGAATTTATCCAAAGGGATATTTTGTTTGAACTACTAAGCCGGAGAATGGCCTCTTTTTGAACCGGAAGCCTCATCAGGGTGTAGATAAGGCAGCAGTTATCCGGTTTCATACCGTACAATCGGGATAGAAGAATCTCCCCGTTTTTACCTGTAGCACCGTAAGGAACGCTGTTCCAACTAATAACGTTTCCGTTGCTCCCTATATGAGTTTTGGCAAGATCATCCTGATAACGCCAGCCGTTTTTCAATATCCAATCTATTTCTGAGAGGGGTCCGAGATGAAGCCAGTTTATCGGATTTATCAGGGTGTCGCTGAATTTGGCTATCGGTTTATCATTCAGATACACCATTAGTGAAAAAGGGAATTTCCCGGGGGGAACATTATTCCCGGATGATATAATCAAAGGCAATGTGGTTACCCGCGAACCCGCTTTGATGCGAAATTTAGCCGGTAGTTCGGGCATGCAGCTTAGGGGATCACAGAAGATTCCCTCGAGGGTGCCCTGAATTGAATGGTTCGGGCTGTATTCCAGAAGAAGGTTTAGAGGTAAGTGATCTTTGAGTCTTTTTCCACTGGGAAAATTGAGGGTTACTTCAACCCCTTCTTTTAAAGTGAGGCATTTTCTTCTATGGATTTCTACTCTTTTACCCCCTGTCAGAAAATCAATAAAGAGGGGCAGCTCTACGATACCGAGGCTGGTAGAGGGTGGAAGTGAGAAGGAACCGGAGAATGAGAGGGCCTTTCCATGAGGCTCTAACACGATTGAGTTACCCTTTTCCAGATTCCATCTGTTCCCCGATATCTGAAGAAACGCACGCTTTATATCTATTTCAGTATCAAGGGTTTTGAGCGACATTTTAAAGTTAATTCTAGAACCGGAAATAATTGGGGAAGGAGGGAAATGTACATTCAGTTCAAGTGCATTTCCGCTGGAGAGTTTTTCCGATAAATTTGCCTTGGCCCGCATTAATTCTTCAATTGATATTCGGCATGACTCAGTGATCAGTTGTCTTACACGCGGAGAGAGATTATGCCATTTTGGTTCATCGATTATTTTCCAGAGTTTCTCTTTTGAATTCAGAACAGAAGAGATTTGTGATATTTCCAACAGAAGATGATTTATAAGTGAAATAGTTTCAATATGGGAATCAAGATCAGAATATTCAGCCGCGAGGCCGTTCCGTAGTTTGCTGACATCAGAAATCAATGACTTCGCTTTTTTATCGGGCAAGAGTGATTCTTGCTGTAGCAGAGCCGGAAGATGGACGAGTGCCGCTATAACAGTCCAATTTTCAAGAAAACTCTTTTTAGATTCTGTTCTCTGCTGAATCATTTCAATCCAGTCACGGTGTGAAAAATCAGAGCCGTCCATATTAGTATAGACTGGAGTTGAAATGAGAGTGTTAAAGCTCTCAAACTCGGGATGGAATTCAAGAGAGGATAACAGATTAATAATAAGGAATCTTTGAACGGGGGATTTAAGAAATTGATCAGTTTCTTTTTTGTGTGCTTTGTGCCATTTAGAAAGGCAATTCTCTGCAATTCGCCTCTTTGACATTAGGTCCAGTTTTCTGTTAAGAATTAGCGGAATTAACTGCCCGGGTGAATATATACGGAGATAGTATCCGTTTTTGTCCAATGGAAAGAAAGTGTCCTTATTGTAATCATAAAAGGTTTCTGTAATCAGGTTCGAAAACCGGCGTGACCATAAAATGTATTCAAGGGCGTCGGTGTGATTGCCGATTTTGGAGGCGATAAGGAAGAGGGTGTAGATCTCAAGGTTTCCAAGTGAATTCAGAAAGGGGGATAGATAAATGTCATCGTTATTATTACCGGCCGTACCAATAAGAAGTCCCGCGTCATTTGTGCGCGAATTATCGAATCTATTCATTACAAGGTGTGATATCTGGGGATAAAACCTTCTAAGCATCAAAGGGTCATCTTCCATAAGGTGATATGAAGTAATTGCCGCCACTGGAAGTTCCTTAAGCGG
>JAUXHZ010000300.1 GCA_030621255.1 Candidatus Latescibacterota bacterium | reverse complement strand
AAAAACCCATATTCAACTTCTTTCTTCGCTCGGCCGCGAATTCGGAAGATGCAGCGGATCTAACGCAAACACTTTTTCTGAATCTTTTCAAGAATTCCGGGAAATATCGAAAGAGAGCTTCTTTCAAGACATATATTTATAGAAATGCCTCCAATCTGGCGATTAGCTTCGTGAGGAAGAAAAAGGGCAGGACTATAATTCCGATAGATCATGAGGAGCGGTCTGAAAATGATTTAGATAAACTGTCAAGGCAGATCGATCGATCTTGGAATCTTGAGGCCGGCGAGCTTGAAGACAGCCTGAAAGCCGCTCTTTTAAAATTACCTCCGGATCTTTCAGTCGCGATAGAACTGAGGGTTAGACAGGGTTTTTCATACAGCGAGATAGCTGAAATAATGAAGAAAAGCATTTCGGCGGTTGAATCGATGATATTTCGCGCGAGAAAAATTCTGCTAATTGAACTGAAGGAATTTCTTGATTAAAATGGGAAATGAAAAATAATCAGTATTTTTTGCAAGTTTTTGTTCAATCTTGCGTTTGTACTATATAGAAGGAGTGAATTGTGAAATGTAAAGAATACCATAAGCTGATTTCCAGAGAGATCGATGATGAAATCTCTGAAGATGAAAGAGAATCGCTGAATCGGCACCTTGATCAATGTTTGGAATGCCGCCGGTTTAAGGCTTTTATTCTTTCTGTTTCGGGGGTTCACGTGGGGATCAAAGAGGTTGAACCTTCATCTTCAATTCTTGACGGAATTATGTCAGGGATTCATGAGAAAAATGATGTTCAGTCACTTGCCGGCTGGGCAAAGCTCGCGGTATCGGCTGCCGCGGTTTTTGTTATGCTTATCGGGGCGGGTGTCGGCAACTTTCTAGCCGAGAGATCAATCGCTGATTTAAAACCCGAAGAAGATAACATTTTCCAGGTAGAGCATCTTGGAGATTATCCGCCAGGTTCCGTGGGATATCTTCTCGCGGCGGCAATGGAGGGGGGCGGGAATGAAAAGGAGTAAACTTACAGCTCTTATAATTATTTCACTCGCTTTCAATGTGGCTGTTCTCTCTGTGTTCGGTTTCTTCCTGCTGCATCACGGTGACAATGAACCGGAATTTGGTTTTCATTCGGACAAATCGTGTCCCGGACCCCGCGAGTGCAGGCATTTTGCGAAGAAGTTCGGGCTTCATCCCGAGAGAGCCGACAGTTTTGCCATTGAAATGAACAAATTCAGTGGAGAAGAAAGAGAACTGGAGGACAGGATAACAAAGGCGAGATTTGAGCTTATGGAAATTTTACGTGAATCACAACCGGAGGAAAAAGCCCTTATGAACAAGGTTGGCGAGATTTCCAATCTTCAGGGTGAATTAGAAAAAATTCTGGTAAAAAGGCTTCTTCATGTGAATTCACTTCTCAGTAAATCTGAGAGAGGCAGGTTTCATAAATTGTTACAACGCAGGATGGGGATGCGAAGAAGGCCGGAAACCTTTTTGCCCCCGCATCCTGAAACCTTGAGAGAAGGAGGAATAGAGTGAAAGCTATAAAATTATTTCTGGCCCTTTTGGTATTAACGGTATTTGTCATTTCGCCCCTTATGGCGGAAGGGCATAAAGTCGGCTGTAAAGATTCCGCGCAGAAAAGAAACTGTGAAATGATGGGATTGAACAGCGAACATGCTGCCGAGCTCCATAAATTAAAACTGAAAAGCGAGCAGAGCACGGTTGATCTTAAAGCGAAGATCAAAAAGATTCACCTTTCGATGAAGATGGAATTGATGGAGAATGATCCGAAGATCGGAACAATCGAAAAACTTGCGGATAAACTGGCATTAGCAAAGGGTGAACTCCACAAGAACAAAATCAAGTTTATCTTTGACGCGAAAAAGGTTTTACCTGATAAGGAATGGAAATTCTTCCTGAAAAAGCATATGCAGATGGGGTGCGGCATGGAAGATTGCAATAAACGGGGAACCGGTATGCATGGGGGACGACAGGGAGCGATGAAGAATCATCCCCGCCATTCTATGGGTAAAGATCATGGTGGATGGAAGGGCCGTGCGCGTAAGGGATGCAAATCGGAAGGAACTCCTAAATGTTCCAAGGAAATAATAATAAAGAAAATAAAGGAATGACAAAAAAATAAAAACAATAGTGTCTATACAACCGTTAGGAAATGCAAATTATCATTAAGGGGGAGAGTTTTTCTCCCCCTTTTGTTTTCTATCTTTGTTAAAGTTGCGCAATGCTAATAAAAGCAAATAGATATTAAATCATCAAATACCTGATC
>JAUXHZ010000186.1 GCA_030621255.1 Candidatus Latescibacterota bacterium | reverse complement strand
TGGGATTTGAAATGTGAATCTGCATCTTATGGTGGAACGGAATACGATATTTATATAGATGTATGTGAAACCGATTATTTTGTATTCGGACCATATATGACTAATGCTGGAGACGAGAATCAGGATCGGAAAATAATTATAGCTATTGAAAATGCGGGATTCGGTGGTTGTGCTAAGGATAAAATTCCGAGAGAAAATGGAATTGAAAAAGAAGCTTTCATTAAAAAGGAAAAAATAGAATAGTTTAATAACGGAATAATTAAATACTCAATTATAAGTTACATAAGATGACTCAGCATTATTAATTGAAAAGCGTGTTCGATTGACTTTGTCCATCCTCTTACTTTAGACTGACGAATTAAGAAAAGAAGCCTGGAAAGGAACGGGTATGGAAAATACCACTCAAATACTCTTCGTAATGATCGGTTACCTCTTTCTACTCATACTCTGGGGTTTGTATCAGGGCAGAAAAGTAAAAACCAACTCAGATTACGCGATCGCCGGAAGAAATCTTCCAGGCTGGATTGCCGCTTTATCAGAACGCGCGACAGGGGAGTCTTCATGGGCGCTTCTCGGCCTTCCAGGATTGGCTTATGCTTCAGGCCTTGCCGGAATATGGACAGCCCTGGGTTGTGTGGCTGGAATAATCGTCTGTTGGCTGGCTATCGCTCTCATACTGAGAGATGAAGCCGAAAAGTACAATGTCAATACATTTGTCGGATATATCGCCAGGAGACATAATGCTTCAGAAAGATCAATCCGTACTGTCGCAAGCCTTACAATTGTATTTTTCTTTTTTTTCTACATCGGAGCACAGTTTCTCGGTGGAGGTAAAATACTTCATACGATGTTCCACATCGACCCCGGACTTGGGATGTTGATAACCGCCCTTATTATTGTTCCATATACGATATACGGAGGTTTCAGAAGTGTGGTTTATACTGACGCGGTTCAGGCTATAGTAATGATTACCGCTCTCGTTGTCGGCCCGATTTTCGGAATAATCACGGTCAGCTCAAATCCCGATCTCTTCGCTCAGTCAATCCCTATGGCGCTATCGAAAGCAGGGGCCGATTACAGTTCTATAACCGGCGCCGCTTCGGGATTCGCCGCCGGTGTTGTAATAATGGGAGGACTTTCATGGTTCTTCGGATACCTGGGCGGACAACCTCAGCTTAGTGTACGGTTTATGGCTATAAAGAATCCTCAACAAGCCAGACGAGGATGCGCTGTAGGTATTATATGGACGATATTTGCCTATATAGGAGCGCTTTCTATCGGCTGGCTGGGTATATGCATCTTTGGTCCTGAAGGGCTGTCAGATCAGGAATATGTGATGCCGGCGGTAATGCTCAAAATCTTTCCCCCTGCTATAGCGGCTGTTCTTATTACCGGAGCTATCGCGGCAATGATTTCAACCGCCGATTCCCTTCTTATACTCTCATCAACAGAACTTTCAGAAAACATCATAAAACCAGTCCTGAAATCGAGAGGAAAAACCGATATTAATGGGTTACTTCACTCCAGAATAGCCACAGCCATTTTGGCGGCCATCGCTCTCACAGCCGCCTATCTTTCACCCTCACGTTTGATTTATACCCTGGTAGGTTATGTATGGGCGGGTATCGGGGGCACATTTTCGATCGTAATACTTTTCACGTTATTCTGGAAAAGATTCCATGGCAGAGCGGTTCTCGTTACAATTATCGCCGGGATGTTATTTACAATTATATGGATAAGCACGGGAATGGAAAAAATGATAACATCAAGGGTTATGACATTTGCCGTCGCCGGCATTGTAGCTATAATAGCCACTTACGCCTTGCCGGAAAAAGAATCTGCCGTGAAAAAATAGCCTGTGCCTTCAACCCGGCTGTCGTAGTAAATTCAGCGGGGTTAAAATCATAATTTTTTAATTTTCCCGCCCTTTTCCAGCCGCCAGAAAGAGAGCCGCCGGAAACTTGACAAGTTCAGCCATTATAAATGGAACGAATGCTAAAGAGAACGCCTTCGAAATGGACACCCCCGTCACCAGGGAGAAATGAGCTGTCCCTACGGCCAGAATAAGAATCAACCCTGAAATAATTCCAAGACCCGTGGCTGCCTGCCTACCCCCCCCGATTTCCCGAAGATACCCGGCCAAAAAGGCGGCGGCAGGGAAAGCCAGCAAATAACCCCCTGTCGGACCAAACAAAACAAGAGGGCCGAAACTCAGCCCCGCAAAGACAGGAGCACCTGAAATCCCCAAAGCAAGGTAAGAAAGCATAGCATAGAACCCATCGCGCGGGCCGAGCACAATACCGGCCAATACAACAAAGAGTGTCTGCATGGTAACCGGCACCGGTGTAAAGGGCAGCCAAACAGCAAATTGAGCCCCAAGAGCGGTAAAAAGAGTGAAAGCCATTATTTTGACAACACGACTAACCGCGTCTCCTGTCCGGTCTGTTAACCCCGGATTCCCTGCTACCATAGTTTGAATATGCACTGCTTTCTCCTTTCACAATTCTTAAAAACTAATCCTTCATATATGATTTTTCAAGCCTGTTTGACTTAAAGAAAATAACCTATTCAATTCTTTTTTTCAAGAACAAGACTTTATATTTTCTCTTCGATTTCGATATTGCCGATGTAAAAATTTGCTGTCATATCTATATAACTCCATACATTATCTACAGTTGAAGGAGTTATACCTTCCATTCGGCACTCCCTCTGAAGCGCGTATAGAATATTGATAAAATCTACCATAAAGCCCCTTACCGCCATAAGGTATGAATAATTAAATTCCAGATTCTGAATATATGCCGGGGAGCCGGCTTTCTTTTTTTTAAATATTTCAGAAAATTCATCCCTTTTTACTATTTCAGAAATCTCCTCATTCTTTACGGAAATTTCTTCCCGCACCCGCGCCTCCACCTCGGAAAGGGTTAACCCCGGATCGAGCTGTAGAAACTTCTCGTCATCATTGACCCTTTGTATCATTAATTCCAAAATTGTTTTTGCCTGTTCCACGAAATAATACAAATAGATCACATTCTTTTCAAGAGAGTGCGCATAGTTCCCCTTCTTCTCCCGTATTCTCTTGGAATCAAGAAGCCCTTTGATACCCTTCATAAATTTATCAGGTGAAGAATGTTTCTGTTCCATAAGGGAAGAAAATGTCGCAAGCGCCTGTTGAATACCGGCTGTCTTTTTCCCCATTCCTGTTACCTCTCAGTTCAAATAACTACACCCGCGGAAATCGAGTTCGAAAACGGCATCTATTCACAAAAAGAGCTAATTATTACCGGTACCGCGCTTTTTCCTCACAGGAGATGGAACCACGCGGATCTCACAGCTGAAACTTCGAGGGGGGGACAATCTATCCTTTATATTAAATATGTCAATAACCCCTTCTTCG
The DNA here is from genome assembly GCA_030621255.1 of Candidatus Latescibacterota bacterium. Classification (GTDB taxonomy): domain Bacteria; phylum Krumholzibacteriota; class Krumholzibacteriia; order Krumholzibacteriales; family WJIX01; genus JAGHBT01. The sequence goes on along the minus strand of JAUXHZ010000186.1, from coordinate 282 downwards.
GTAGCCGTAAACACGGTATCCCCTGCTGCCACCAGCTCATCCGCCAAAGAGGGCAATAATAGACTGCCCTTTAGAAAAAATCGATCCCGGCCCGGCAAAAACTGTAAAAGAACGCCATTCTGAAGCTGTATCACTATCTTTCCATCACAACCCGCCGCCGCGGTTCTTCCGGGAAGAGCCGTTCTGTAGATTTCACGCGCATCCTCCGGATTCATTAAAACAAGTGTATCCCCCGGCGTACCTTTTGAGCGGTAAAGAAGAACAGCACTGTTGTTAATAACC
>JAUXHZ010000181.1 GCA_030621255.1 Candidatus Latescibacterota bacterium | reverse complement strand
GGAAATATTTTTCTAACGAATTTGGCAATCTTTTTTGCTGTGTGCATAATAATAATATCCTTTCATCGCAGTTGGTTCCTTCAGCATATCACTGAGGCATAATAAAGAGTAATAATACTTTTTCTTTTATACAAGGAAAACGAATATGTTGTTAAATTGGAGTATTTATAAAATCAGCAAGCGGCAACTAAGGGTTTAGAGGGTCACATACACTCACGGGGATAAACTGCCTCCGCAATTATGGATTGCACTGATAGCTTGTTTCCTGCTATGCTATTCGAAGTTTAAGTCGGAATTCAAATGATTGAGATATACTCTGTGCGCAATGATTTTGGATATTGCCTCAGAGACTGCTGGCTTGAAAAAGGGATAGGGATTGTGAAAATTGCTTTGATACATGACTGGCTTACCGGCATGAGAGGCGGGGAAAAAGTCCTCGAGGTTTTTTGCGAACTCTTTCCGGAAGCAAAGATATTTACACTTGTGCATATTAAAGGCTCGGTTTCACCAACTATCGAAGCCCTGTCTATGGAAACCTCATTCATTCAGAAGCTGCCGGGGGCGGGAAAAAGGTACAGAAACTATTTGCCGCTTTTCCCCGCCGCCATTGAGCAATTCGATCTCCGTGATTTTGACCTGATACTCTCTTCGAGTCATTGCGTTGCCAAGGGTGCGATCCCGCACCCGGACGCTCTGCATATATCCTATTGTCATACGCCGATGAGGTATGTATGGTCGATGTACGAAGAATATTTTGGAAATGGAAGGGTTGGATGGATAGCCCGGAAGTTGATGCCGTTCTTTGCCAGCTGTTTACGGGCATGGGACAGCGGCACTGTTCAAAGAGTTGACAGGTTTGTCGCGAATTCACAGCATGTCAGAAAAAGGATTAAACGATATTACGGAAGAGATGCCGATGTTATTTATCCGCCGGTTTCAACCGAAAAGACATATCTGCATGAAAAAGATGAAGGCTATTTCCTGATAGTTTCGGCATTCGCGCCATACAAGCGCGTTGATATTGCCATCGATGCCTTTAACCGTCTTGGAGAGAGGCTTGTAGTTGTAGGAAAAGGGCAGGATGAAAAACGCCTGAAAGGAATAGCCGGCCGGAATATCGAGTTTTGCGGGTGGGCCGATTCGGAAAAACTTTCCGATTACTACGCGGGATGCAGGGCTCTGATCTTCCCGGGGGAGGAGGATTTTGGTATTGTTCCTGTGGAGGCGCAGTGTTTCGGTAAACCGGTAATCGCCTATGGTGTGGGGGGCGTACTGGAGACAGTGAAAGGACTCTGGGTTGAAGGGAATTACGGGAAGTCCGAGGAAACCCCAACCGGCATCTTTTTCAGGGAACAGACAACGGAAGCTCTGATATCGGCTGTCCATAGATTCGCGGCTCTATCGTTTGATCACGCGATTATCAGGCGGCATGCCCTCCAGTTTGACAGAGAAATATTTAAGAATAGGATAAGAAAGTATATAGATCTACAGTTATCGGGGAGGTAGCTTGTGATAAAGCGCCCGAAAGAACATGGGTTGTTCATTCCGTTCCTGCAGGTGATATCAGATATCATTGCTATAGAGGGCGCGTTTCTTGTCTCCTATTGGCTGCGGTTTCACTCCTTTCTCATCGATATTGTTCCTGTAACCAAAGGATCCCCTTCTCTAAATGGTTATTTATTGAGCTCATATCTGGTTACAGCGGTTTGGTTGTTTATCTTTCAGACGAATGGGCTCTATGGAGTGCGCCGCAATGTGAGCCGCGTGTATGAAATTAACCGTATTATTAAATCTGTGATTATTGGGATGTTGGTCGCCATGGCGGGCGCTTTTCTCTACAGAGGCTATTCTTTCAGCCGGATCGTATTTTTCCTTATCGGGGTTACAAGTATCGTTTTTATCATGATATTTCGCCTGGGTATTATTAATTATGAGAGAGCCCGGCATAGAAAGGGAAAAGATCTTGTGTGCGCGGCGATAGCGGGCTCAAGCACCTGGGTTGGGGATGTCCTTGAGGCTATAAGGAAAAATCCTGGTTTCGGAATAGATATTGTGGGCTATTTCGGAGAAAATGTGCTTTTGACCGAAAGTTGTGCCTATCTTGGGCCGGTAGACGGGATAGCCCGAATCATAAAGAAACAGAATCTGGATGTAGTATTTATTGCCCCGGGGGAGAAGGAGAGTCGGCTCTTCGCGGATATTCTGCAGAAGTGCATTGGATTGAATGTTGAGTTCTACCTGCTCCCTGATATTATCGATATCATGACAAGCCGTTTACGAGTGGAGGAAATGGGGGGTATTGCTCTCCTGAAGGTTAAAGAGTTGACTATCGCCGGATGGAACCGGGTCTTCAAACGTGCTTTTGATATTGCATTCTCTGTTGTAAGCCTGGTTTTGCTCAGCCCGTTGTTTCTGATTATTGCTTTTGCTGTATCATGTTCGAAGGGACCGATTTTCTATCGTCAGGAACGGATCGGGCGGGACGGCAGGGAGTTTGATCTTATAAAATTTCGCAGTATGAAAGCAAATGCTGAGACTGCAAGCGGGCCTGTCTGGACGGTAAAAGATGATTTACGGGTGACTCCTGCCGGCAAATTCCTGCGGCGCTTCAGCCTGGATGAATTCCCCCAGTTGATTAATGTTCTGGCGGGTGAAATGAGCCTTGTCGGCCCCAGGCCCGAGAGGCCTCATTTCGTCGATAAGTTCAAAGCCAGTGTTCCTAAATATCTCGAGAGGCACAGGGTTAAATCCGGCATGACGGGCTGGGCGCAGGTAAACGGCCTGCGCGGGGATGCCTCGATAGCAGAGAGAACGAAATATGATGTTTATTACGTTGAAAACTGGTCATTTCTTTTTGATATCAAGATTATCATTATGACAATATGGACAGTGATCTCAGGCAAGGACAGTTATTAAATTTTTCCACAACGGTGCAGGGAAAATTTGAAAAAAAGTATTAAAGAAATTAGTCTTCATACTTTTTTTATTGCCGGGTTGATTCTGCTGGTTGTAGGAGGGCCCGGGTATAATTCGGCCAGATCAGTTCGTGATGGTTGGAATTTGGGCCATGCAGCCCTTTTTATTTTGTTCACTTTTGTTCTTTATCAGGATTGGAAAGGATTTAAGGGCAAAACACTGATATCACAGTGGGTTTTAGTAATATCATTCAGCGTTTTGCTTGCCGTAACAACAGAAGTAATTCAATTGTTTGCGGGACGTCAGTTTGATCTCCTGGATATATTCAGAGATTTATCCGGCAGCGTGATCGGTATGTTGCTTTTAGGAAAAGAAGGCATTGATAGCAGAAAAACGGGAAATGTACTGAAAAATATTGCGATTACAATTCTTGTTATAATTACATCTTACCCGTTTTTCCTTTCATTGGCAGATGAATATATAGCGGCAAGACAATTCCCACTACTAGCAAGTTTTGAAACGCCGCTGGAAATAAACCGTTGGCAGGGTGATGGAGAAATATGTATTTCCAACAATATTCGGCGAAGCGGTAATTCTTCATTAAAAATCGAATTTACCACAAAAAGATATTCAGCCGTTACTATAAGATATTCTTTAGGGAAATGGGAAGAATGCGATAGTCTTAGATTTTCATTTTTTAATCCGGATACAATGAATTTAAAAGTATCCTGCAGAATCCATGATAAAGAACATAACAATGCGTATTCGGACCGGTTTAATTGCTATTATGTTTTGGAAAACGGATGGAATATTTTTGCTATTTCTTTA
>JAUXHZ010000301.1 GCA_030621255.1 Candidatus Latescibacterota bacterium | reverse complement strand
AGGGGATCAGCTTGAGAGAAAAGGAATTAATCCGGAATTGATTGAATCATTAATGGGGATCATTCAACTGTTTGAGCATGGAACATACGCGGGATCAAGCGCTACGGAGATCAATGTTACCGGATCCCTTATAGAAAGAATAAAGGATATAGTCGCGAGGCTTGATAAGAAATTATGAAAATTTTGGTTAACCAAAGAAATATTTGCCGGTTTAATGGCTTCTCCAGCATAAGAAGGGCAACGTTTGTACTAACTGCCGCGTTTATGATTATATCTTCATCTCTTTATGCCGCCGGGCTTTCAACAGAGGAAATACAAAGTGATCTAGCGGAGGCTCAAAAGGCCTTCCAGCGAGGGTTGGAGCTTGAAGGATCAAGCCCGGAATCAGCCAGGGATTATTTTAGAAGTTCGATTCTTCACTACAGAAGAATGATAGAGGAGGGGGGAGTTCGTAACGGAAAAATTTTTTATAATATCGGAAATGCTTATTTCAGGCTGGATGATCTCGGACGTGCCATATTGAATTACAAGCGTGCGGCTCTTTATATCCCGAATGACGATAATTTAAAGCAAAATCTTCAGTACGCGCGCGGCAGGAGAAAGAACAAAATAGAAGAAAAAGCGAGAGAAAAGGTTTTTAAAACCCTCTTTTTCCTTCATTATGATTTGTCGTACAGTGTGAGATTTCTTGTTTTTTTGGTCTCTTTCGCCCTTATCTGGTTGGTAGCTTCATTATATATTTTTGTAAGGAGCGGAAGGCTTAAAATTGCGATTATTATTTTTGCTCTTTTCAGCGCGGGGTTCTTTACTTCTCTTATGGTTGAGAAAATCAATTTCACCAGAAGCCCCGCCGGTGTCATTATCAAAGATGAAGTTGTGGCGAGGAAGGGAGATGCTGTGACCTACCAACCGAGTTTTACGGACTCCCTTCGCGCGGGAACGGAATTTCAATTAGTAGAGGACAGAGGCGTCTGGTGGCAGATAGAACTTGTGGATGGAATCAGGTGCTGGATACAATCGGATGCGGGGGAAACGATAATAGAGTAAATTATTTACTGAAGCTTAGAAAAGGAAAGATTGAAAATGAAAAGATTCTTGAGTGTATTGACGGTTTTGGCAGTACTTGTTTCCGGTTTTGCTGTAAAAGGTTTCGGGGGTGATTCCCGTGAGGGATTAACGCCGGAGCTAATCAAAAAACTTGAAGGATCATTTGAACTCAATCCTCAAACGAAAGCTCTTATAAACGCTGTTTCAAATAATGATCTAAAAGAGCTCTCCTTTGACAGGGAATTTCACAGCAGGCATGATGATCTCTTTAGTATCAAGATAGAGACCGAGGGTATTACGGACCAGAAGAGCAGTGGAAGATGCTGGCTCTTCGCGGGGTTTAATATGATGCGCCCGGCGGTAATGGAGAAGTACAATCTATCTAAATTTAAGTTTTCGGAAAACTATCTTTTCTTCTGGGACAAACTTGAGAAGGCAAATACCTTTCTGGAGGCTGTAATCGAAACAAGAGACCGGGATATAGATGACCGGGAACTTCAGACACTGCTGAAGAATCCCGTTCCGGATGGCGGTTGGTGGAACTATGCCGTAGATTTGATAGAGAAATATGGCGCTGTTCCGAAATCATTGATGCCTGAAACAAAGAATACAAGCAATACGAGGAGAATGAACGGGCAGCTTAACAAAATGACCAGATCGTTCGCCGCGCGGATAAGAGAAAATGCCTCAAAGGGGATAAGCGAGGCCGAGCTGAGAGCGGGCAAGGTTGAAATGCTGGAAAAGGTATATCGCCTTCTTGTCCTGAATATGGGGTTTCCGCCGGAGGAGTTCACCTGGAGGGTAGAGAACAAAGATGGGAAAATATTTGAAAAGAACTACACCCCTGTTTCATTCTACAAAGAGGCTGTTGAAGTGGATTTAAAAGAGTATATATGTTTACTCGACCATCCTGTGTATGAATATGACAAGCTTTACAGGATACGCTACTGCAGGAATCTGTCTGATCATTCCGATATGGAGTTTATTAATGTGGAAATAGGCAAGTTGAGAAAGTATGCTCTCGAGGCGGTTCTAAACGATGAACCTGTTTGGTTCGCCGCGGATGTGGGGAAGGCAAACGATACTAAAAACGGGATACTTGCCTCAGGAGCATATGATATCGCCTCTTTACTCGGGACTGAAGCGGGGATGACAAAGGCTCAGCGTGTTCTCTACCGGGAAAGTGTTCCCGGCCACGCTATGGTGTTTATCGGCGCCGATTTGAATGATGATA
>JAUXHZ010000324.1 GCA_030621255.1 Candidatus Latescibacterota bacterium | reverse complement strand
GGCAAGAAGGAGAATGAGCTTAAGAATGTTCTTGAGCAGTTTAGCAATAAAAACAATTTAATGTGGGGAATGGATAAAGAGGAGCTTAAAGCAAAACTTGGATTGGAGGGAACCCCCCTATTCGATTCTCTTATGGAGAAAGGCGAAAAAGATGGATGGCTTTTCTTTAAGGAGGGGTTGGTGAGATCAGGCAGTGCTCACAGAGCGTTGTCAAAAGAGGAAGAACATATACTCCTGAAAATTGAAAAAAGGATTTTGGAAAACAGGTTTGAATTTTCGCCGTTACAAATCTTTATTGAAGAATATGATAAAAAACGGTTGGAGGGATATCTGCATATTCTGCGAGAAAGGGAAAGTGTGGTGAGAATTAAGCAGACGGAGTATATCCATGCTGAATATATGGATAAAACCCTGAAGAGTGTAAGAGATTTTCTGGCAACCGGAAGCGAAATGACTATAGGAGAATTCAAGAAGATGTTCGATATTTCACGAAAGTTCGCGGTACCGATTTTGGAGTATCTTGACAGTGAGAGATATACAAAAAGGGTTGGAAATGCCAGGGTTGCGGGTCCAAGGCTGGCGGAGACGGATAAAAAATGAAAAAAGAAAAAAAATCGGGAGGAGAATACAGCGGCAGGATAATTCAGAAAAGAAGGGTGACAAGAAAAGTATATTACGGAAAGATTCCTGTCGGGGGAGATGCCCCGGTATCTATTCAATCAATGAGCACTCGCGCGGCTTGTGAAAAGGATGCTGTATTAAAGGAATTTGATGAACTTGCCTCGGCGGGATGTGAAATAGTCCGGGTTGCGGTTAAAGATCAGAGCGACATTGAGGTTCTAGGAGATATTTGCAGACAAAGCCCGATGCCTGTAATCGCGGATGTTCATTTTGATTTCAGACTTGCCGTGCAATCTGCCCGGGAAGGGGTGGCTGGACTAAGGATTAACCCCGGCAATATTGGAGGGAAGGAAAAAGTTAGAGAAGTAGCGGCGGCAGCGGATGATATGGGAATCCCGATCAGGATCGGCGTTAATTCCGGGAGCCTGGAGAAGAGGCTGATGCCGCTTTACAGCAATGATCCCGCTAGGGCTTTGTTTGAAAGTGCCGTTGGATCTCTTGAGATGATGGAAAGTATCGGGTTTACAAATTTGGTTTTCAGTATAAAATCTTCGGATCCGATGGTTAATGTTGAGACAAACAGGCTTTTTGCCGCTGATAACGATTATCCCATTCATATAGGCGTAACGGAAGCCGGGCCGGTTCTCAGTGGCGCGGCAAGATCCGTGTTCTCTTTGACTCTCCTTCTGGTTGAAGGGATAGGAGATACAATAAGAGTTTCTCTTTCGGGCGATCCGGTAAATGAAATAATTGTTGCCTCGGTTCTTCTTTCTTCTCTCGGAGTCAGGGATGATATCCCGAAGATAATATCCTGCCCGACGTGCGGAAGATCGCACCTGGACGTATTAAAGATAGCCGGCGCCTTGGAAAGAGAGATTCTCTCAAGGCGCGGGGGAATAAAAGTGGCTGTAATGGGGTGTGAGGTTAATGGTCCAGGCGAAGCGAAAGAAGCTGACATTGGCATTGCCGGAACGGCCGGGGGGGCGGTGCTTTTCACTAACGGCAAGAAGCATAAAGTGTTAAAAGGAAATTATTTGGCTGCTCTCCTTGGCGAAATCGACAAGATAACTTCCGACAGAAATATTAAGAATTGATGCCGGATATATTAAATATTCTGTGCGGTAATACTTAAATCCTGCCGGGAAAAGTTCAAAAAATATGAAATCAGAAAAGCCGGCAAAAAAAGATATTTTCAAATACATGGGAATATTGTATAACTTTGTCCACAATTATTGGTATAAAAATCCTTGGGTTTTAAGGAAATCGCCAAATATAATTATGTATCCGGAATATCGAGAGAGAACAGATCTGTTTTTATTGCTTCCTGTCAGTTAAGAGGCACCCCGGCGGGTGAGCAATTGACGTTGGACTTTGAAAGATGGAGGGGTTCACTATGAAAGTTCAACATAAGCACTTGGCTGATGGAAAATACTCATTCAAA
>JAUXHZ010000297.1 GCA_030621255.1 Candidatus Latescibacterota bacterium | reverse complement strand
TCGGAAATATCATGTGTGGTTGTTATCTGAACACCCTGTCGATATTTCTTAAGAGTAGGATTATGCACTCTGTTCCACAGGTGTCAAAGGATATGCTTGGCGCTGTTATGGACTCGATCCTTGTGGACCTGAGCGTAGATTCAGATTACGCGATTGTTCTTGAAACAGCTTTCAATTTTACGGATGAGAAATGTAAGGGTTTTTTGTTTTTTATTCCAACTACCGAATCGCTTGAAATGATTTTTGATGTTATCGGAGTTGAGTAACCAGGAGAGGAGAATTATTTATGAAAGCAAGAGTTTTAGTGGTAGATGACGCGATATTTATGAGAAAGATGATCTCGGACATACTTGAAGGCAGCGGTATGGAGGTTGCCGGTGAAGCTGAAAACGGTTCTGATGCCGTTGAAAAATACAATGAACTCAAACCGGATCTGGTAACAATGGATATTATTATGCCTGAAATGAACGGGATTGAAGCTGTAAAAAAGATAGTTTCTTTAGATTCCAAGGCAAAAATAGTTATGTGCAGCGCTCTAGGTCAGCAGGCTCTTGTTCAGGACGCGCTTGCTGCGGGGGCAGAGGATTTTCTAATAAAACCTTTTAATCCGTCTAGAGTTGTTGAGGTTATTGAAAAAGTTCTTAACCAGCCTGCCGCTACATAGGTTTAGTAATGAAAGGATCGGGAATGCCTCGTCTTAGTGAAAACGAGAAGGAAGTACTCAATAGTTTTGCTTCCAGAGTAGATCAAAACGACCCTGGAGCTCTTAATAACCTTGGAGTTCTCTATTTCAGAAAGGGGATGTACGAGGAGGCTGTAAAACAGTTTAAAGAAGCTCTTAAAACTGATTCTAAGTTTAACCTCGCCATGGAAAATTTGCAGTATCTTTTCTCGGAAACAGGTATGGAAGATCCGGATGTAGAGCGGTGGAGCAAGGAAGTTGAAAATGACCCTGAGAATAATGAAGCTATTTTGAGACTCGGGGTTAGCTATCAGAATATGGGCAAGTTCAATGAAGCGGTTCATGTACTGAAAGATTTTGTTAAACGTAATCCGGATTACCATATGGCTCGAATTCATCTAGGGAGCGCTTTGAAATCGCAGGGGTTGAATCAGCAGGCGCTGGAGCAGTATCTTGCCGCCGCGGATAATGTGCAGAAATCCACGGTATTTCATACCGATTTGGGAGAGATTTACTATAATCTGGGCCGAACGGATGAAGCGATAATGGAACTTAGGGCCGCGATTAAGTTGGACCCTGATTACTGGAGGTCACATTTCCTTCTCTCTTTCGCGGATGGAGATACAGGTAATTTCCAGGAGGCGCTTGAAGAAAGCAGAATTGCTTCAAAATTAAATCCGTCCTTTCAGAATAGTGAAGCGAATTTGGCTCTCAATAACAATAAAGAAGGGGGAGGAAACATTGCTTGCCAAAAGGAAAAGAGCGATATTCCTTCCCTCGAAAGCACTTCTTTCACCCTCGGCACTGCGTATATGGAGAGAGGGTATTATTCTGAGGCTTTGAAAGAATTTCAGAAATCACTTCAGGATATGGGGGAGAAAGACAGAGTATATGTTGAGATTGGCAAAGTACATACGATAAGTAAAGAGTATACGCAGGCGCTGCCGTTCTTTATCAAAGCTCTTGAAATTAACCCGGAAAACGCGGAAGCATACCGTTTTTGCGGATCTATCTACCATATCAGAGGCGAATTAGATAAAACTGCCGCGTGTTATCTTCAGTCATTCAGACTGAATTCAGCGGATGTGAGTACGATAAACAATCTGGGAGTTATTTTATACCAGGTCGGTTTTATTGAAGACGCGGAGAGAATGTTTAAGAAGGGACTAAATTTAAAGATCTATAACCTCGAGCTTAACTACAATTTTCTAACATGTAATTTGTTAAAAGAAGAATATATGATGGTGGAAAACCTCATTCAGAGGCTTGAAGCCTTTGTGGGCAAAAGTGCCGCTCTATATGAAAAGCGGGCGATACTTCACTATAGAATTGATCGTATAACTGCTGCACTGTTCGATATTGAGAGCGCTCTAAGTGTAGATCCGCGGCATAGTGACGCGATTTATCTTAAAGGGTTAATTCAACTTAGAGAGGAAGATTTCTCGGGAGCGATAGAGTCAATCCTCGAAGCGGCCCGGATAAATAAGGAATATACAGGGTTCCATCTGGTCTTGTCAGACGATGGCCTGGGGGAACATAAACCTCTAAAAATTAGTTCCAGTCTTATAAAAGATATAGATGAGGATTTAATTGAGCTTTTGAGTGCGGG
>JAUXHZ010000170.1 GCA_030621255.1 Candidatus Latescibacterota bacterium | reverse complement strand
GGGGGCTTGTGTAGGAGGTATTAATATTTTTCTTAGTTTATTACACATTATTTCAAAAAATATCTTGTAATAATTTTCTGTATTGATGTAATCTATAAATCTCAAAGCCGGGGAGGTGGATGTGATGATGATAGTGAAAGGCAATCTTAGAAAGAGATTATTCCCGCATAAAAATATATTTGCTTTAAACGATACGTGCATGATGTTGTTGGTAGTTACCCTTTTGACTATGGCGGTAACTATCGTTTCAACAAGAAGTGCCGCGCAAATCGTAATTAATGAAATATATTATGATCACCCGGGAAGTGACACCGGGCATGAGTTTGTTGAATTGCTTAATACCGGGGGGGAAGAGAAAAATTTAAATGGTTTCCGGATTGAATTTATAGACGGCAGGACTTGTAATACGGAATTATACTACGAATTTATTGAGGATCTTTACCTTGCTTCCGGTGGAATACTTTTTGTAGGCGGCGTCGATTGCATTCCGGTTCCGAACTATATAGCCAAGTGCGGGCTGCAGAATGGGCCTGACGCAGTGCGGTTGATCTATAACGGTTCTATAGTTGATCTTGTCGGGTACGGAGATCTTGATTTTAGTAATCTCTATGAATCAAAACCCGCGTTTGATGTGGTAGGAGGCTATAGTCTCGCGAGAAAACCTGATGGAAAAGATAGTGGAAATAATAGTCTTGATTTTGTTTCATCTTTACCTACACCGGCTAAGAAGAATTTCTTTGATATTGACCTTGAGCTTTCAATAATCAGTGATGAGCTCTTTCCCTGCAGAAATGGCTGGATCAATCTGGAACTGGAAGTGAACAATCGTGGACTTGGGGAGTTCACCGGCCCTGTTCATATAGTTGTAGTTCCCTCAATTGAAGGGGAAGAGAAAATATATATCACCGGCAGCAATGATGATCCATTAAAATCCGGAGATAGTATAAGTTTTGAATGTGATTATTCGGCTTCCGGGTTTATAGACAGCATGTCGGTTTTTGCTTTTCTTGAAGAGAACACAGATGAAAACAGCGGGAATGATACGGCTTTTGTTTTCTTCCTCTTTTCGCCGGCGAATCTTGTAATAAACGAAATTATGTACAGGCCGTTTATTGGCAATTCTGAGTGGATCGAATTGTATAATGTTGGTGATAATATGCTTGATTTACAAGGTTGGTCTTTAAGTGATGCGAATCGTACTGAAAGGCTGATAAGCAATGAGCGCCTCGTGTTGCCGCCGGGTGGATATTTACTCCTTGCTCAATTTCCCGAAGATATGGCAGGAATTATTTCTGATGGAAAACCTAAGATCCATGGTGTTGAAGGGGGTTGGCCGACACTGAATGATTATAGTACTGCATACTGTGAGGAGATTATTCTAAGGGACAGGATCGGGAGAGTGGCTGAAAAAATTGAATACCGTGATATTATTGAAGAGGAGAGGGGAAGATCGATCGAAAGATTTTCCCCTTATGTATGCAGTTCGATCGATGGAGGACTTTGGCATAGATGTTCTATTGAAGCGGGGGAAACCCCGGGAAGGGTGAATTCGGCCTTCAACGGGATTCTTTCAATAAGCGATAAATTTAAGGTCTTGCCGAATCCCTTTTCTCCTGAAAGGGACGGAAAGGTTGTAATCTCCGGAAAGGCGCGAAGTCGCGATACAGGTTTTCTGGTGAGAATATTCAGTATAAAGGGTATGGAGGTTATTTGCCTTACGGGAGAGAAGAATGGAGCGAACTATTTTTCGTCATCATGGGATGGAATTGATTCTAAGGGTAGGATGGTAGTGACTGGTCTATATATCTGTGTTGTTGAGTATTATGGGTTGGGTGGTAGTGTATGCAGAGTAGAAAAAGGGTGTTTGGCCGTAAAGGGCAGGGGATAATAGTTATAGTTGCCCTGGCTTTGGTTATTATGCTTTATATATCGTCGGGTGTGAATGCGGGGATACCGGTATGGATAAAGGCAAGAAATGGAGCAGTGCATCCTGATATTGTTCCCAACTTGAATTGCGTTGTGACGGATGGAAATTATTTAGGAGTGATTTCTTCCGTTTCCAATCCGTATTCTATAGACGGTATCACAGACTCTTTTCTGAAAACGGGATTTCATAATAGTAATAATAATCTGTGGGTGTCATGGTCTCTTCTTCATCATGATCTATACAGGGAAGATTTTGTCAAAATCCGATGGATTAGAAAGTTTGCACGAAGCGGCTTTTCCGTGGGGGGCGCGCCCGGGGTTTACGGCAGGAGAGTGGCTGGTTTTGAGTATGAAACGGCCGGGATTGTGGAAGCATCAGTCACTTTCAATTTGAAAGAGGCCTTCATTTTCGGCTATGAAGGGGTTGTATATGACCCCGGTTTTTTGACTGACGAAGCGGCGAAATTAATGCTCTCAATTATCGATCATCCGCTATCACTCCTTGTAAATTATTCTGTAATTAGAAGGAATGACAACAATTTCCTTGTGGGAGTCGAGGCCGGTTTAAGTAATGATTTTTGTCTATTGTCGGGGTACGGATTTAATACGAACGAAATATCATTCGGGTTGGTTTATCAAAGAAATAGTTGGCATTTTGGTTTCTCATGGAATCATCATCGGGTGCTCGGAAGTACACTTTCCGCCGGAATTGGGATGTTGTGGATGAGATGAGTTATTTTGCCCGGGCACTATTCCGGATAAGCCTATTCTCGATTCTTTGCAGCCCGAATCTGTTTGCTGAAGAGCCGGAAGAATCAATTTCTGATTTAGCAGATCGATTTTCCGAGGGAGAATACACGATTATTAGATATCTTGAAGAAAATCCGATTGATCCTAAAAAAGCGGATATAGAAGATCTTCTGGATATCCCGGGATTTACACGGGCTCTTGCCTGCAGGGTGATTGCCGCGGTAAATAAATCAAAAGGTGATAGCGAATGGATATTGTTCTTATCATCCGTTGACAGGAAAAAGCTTAATAAATACAAGAGAATTTTAATACTACCATCCGTAAGAAATTACGATCTTTCATTACGGTACACAAGGAGTGATGCAACAAACTTTGATAACAGCCGAGATGATCGATACATCCATCTTGAAAGTGACAGGGCAAGCATTCTGGGAAGAATCAGAAGTGGTAATGGTACAGCGGGAGTAACAGGGTACGCTCTATTCAATTTGTTAAATAGGCAGTTACGTGTTTACACAGGGGATTTTCTTCCCGATTTCGCGATGGGGCTTGTGTCGAGCGGCCAATCTTTTTATTACCCTTTTTCATACAGGTATCCGTTGAATAAGTACAGATGGATCAGCAGGGGAACTTATTTTTATGGAAAAGTGATAAGGGGTATGGCGGCTGATTATGAAAAATTCTTTTTCAGGGCGCTTGTTTACAACGGAAGAATTAGAAAATATGACGATGGAAAATTTAATTTCGGCGATGATATTATAAGGGGAGGGAGGGTGGAATTTAGAATCAGGGAATCAAAGGTCGGGGTGTCAATCGTTGAAGAGGTAGGTTCGACTCCGGAACATTACACCGGAATAGATTCCAGATTTAAAAAGGGGGATCTCGATCTTGCTTTCGAAATGGCCTTGTCCCCAGGCGGCGGCAGAGCTGTTTCCTTTGCCGGAAAGATAAAAAATACAAAAACAAAAACCGGATTCCTATTATATGATGTTAATCGGCTATATTCCAATCTGCTTGGCAGGATTCCAGCAGACGGGAGGAAAGTAAATGGAGAGCAAAGGGGGTTATCAGCGGTTGTTGAGAGAGAATTCTCACGGCGTTTTTATCTTCGATGTTCAATTGAACGGTGGACAAACAGGCGTTCATATTCTTTAGCGAGAAAACTAT
>JAUXHZ010000235.1 GCA_030621255.1 Candidatus Latescibacterota bacterium | reverse complement strand
CGGGGGACCCTTTTCTACCGGGCAATTTGCTCTTAAAAGATATTACTATGATGAATCTGAGCCTGAATTAACCCGTGAAACAGATATTCCGATGAGAATATTCAAGGGGGAAGAATCTTCTGAGAATTACTTTGAAGCTGATGATCTGCTCATTTTCTATGCTGAGGGTATCAGAGATGATATTGAAGCGGGGGACACTGACGCCGCGTTCACGGATACTCACCTTGTATGGTTTAAGGAGGGTGAAGCGGGGGTGATGATGACCGATGGCCCCGGCAGGTCACTCGCGGCAGGATCAGCCGAGGAATGTTTTACTTCGGTGATAAAGGTTAGGGAGGACACCTATTACCAGAAGAAAATTCAAGCCGGAACTAAAGATTTTTATTTTGTCGCCGAGCCGGGTGTGTCCGAAGTTTCTGTTCCTTTTTACTGTAATTATAAATGCGGCAGCGGTACTTTTAAGCTGACAGCGAGATTAAGGGGTTATGCGACTGATGGCATCAAAGCTCTTACTTTCAATATTCGAAATTCTGCCGGGACAAACGAAATTGGAACTGGAACTCTTTTAGATAATAATCAGAAGACATTTATTTTTGATTCAATCCCTGCCGGCTTGCTCGTTGACGGCGATAATCAGCTGGTAATAGAAGGGGATAAGCGATATAGCTGTATGGTGAATGATTTTTCCGTTGAATATTCAGCCGCCTATATAGCCCGTGACAATATGATTGAATTCAGCCTTGAAGGAACCGGAGGAACAAAGTCTGTTGAAATTGAGGGGTTTGATTCTCCAGCCGGTTACCTTATCGATATTACCGATGAAGCAAACTCTCTGTTCGATACTCTGCAAACAGGCCTTTTCAGCGGTCCGGACGTCAGTAACAAATACACACTTTCTCTTGAATTGCCGGCAGATGTTAACAGAAGGTTTATTGCCCTTGGTAAAAGTGCCGGAAGTCAGATTCACAATGAATGGATCACTCTTGACAACCAATTTTATCTAAAGAATGAGCAGGGGCCCTTTCATACACTTATAATATCCAGCAGTGATTTCCTGCCCCCTCAGAGTACGGTTCTTTCTCAATATATCACATGGCGTGAAGGGCAGGGCTACAAGATTCTGACGGCTGATGTTCAGGATGTTTACGATGAATTCAATGGAGGACTTCCTTCATGCGACGCTGTTAAAAGGTTTATAAAATATGGATTTAACCACTGGGGCGTTGAATTTGTTATGCTTGTCGGCGATGCCAGTGAGGACCATAAAGGTCTCTATCCAGGGAGTCCGCCTGACTTTGTTCCGGCATATACCTTTTCTATGCGGATGGATGCCCCGGGTTATCAGGATGAAGTAGTGGGAACGGACAAATATTATTCCTTTCTGGACGAGAGTTCTGTTCTGTCGGGGACAGGCGCAGTGAGAGATTCGTTTGCACTGGTAGATGCAGTTACCGGGGCGAGAAGTGATATACAGCTTCCCGCGGTGGGATATCCCGATATCTTTGTGGGACGCCTTCCCGTAGGGAGCGATCTTGAAGCGAGGGGAGTATTTTCAAAACTGCAAAAATATGAAGAAACAACAATGGATGATATCTGGAGAAAAAATGTTATTCTCTTCGCGGATGATGCATGGTCGGGTGGTATATCTACATATATGTACAGGTCAAGCGAGGAAGCGTTTGCTTCGAGTATGGATTCTGTCGCGGCCCGGATAGAGGGAAGATTTCCCGGAGGCGTTACCCTGGAAAAACTCTATCTATCCAAATGGACGGATGATGTTCATACCGGAGGTGATTCCAAAACGAACCGCAGTATAGCAACTGATTCAACAAAAAGATATTTCTCTCCCTACCTTATTGAACGACTTAACGAAGGGGCTTTGTTTTTTGCTTTTCAGGGGCATGCTTCAAAAGGTACTTTTACGACAGAGCAGGGGTTTTCGATGTTCAGTCAATATAGGGATGTCAATGATATTACCACCAGTAAAAACAGTATATTAATCGGGCTGGGGTGTCATATCAATGATTTTTGCCTCTTACGAGAACTTGATCAGGCGGGGGTCTACGGGCCGGGCGGGGACTGCATCAGTGAACAGATGATCCTGAAGGTGGGGGCTGGATCGGTAGCCGCTTATGCAAGCGGGGCTTTTGAGGATCTGGATAAAAACAGCAAGTTATGTGAAAATATTTTCGATGTAATTTTCTCTAATCCGCCTGCAGATACAGTTCCTACTTCAAATGAGGAAACACGCGCGAGATGGATACTCGGCGAATTGTTAACCAGCGCCGAGATAGTGCATATCAACAGAAGAAGTTATGGGTTTGAACAGATAAACAGATATATTCTTCTTGGTGATCCGATGATGAATATCGAATCCGGGCCGCCGATTATGAAGCTGGAGGTTGATTGCGGGAATGGCTGGGAAGATGTGAACTCGGATTCACTTAATCCGGCAAATGCTGACAGCGAGTGGAATCTTCGCTTTACGGCGAGGGATATGACAGCCTTGGGGGGGGTTGAACTGGAGATCGACGGGGAGGATTGGACAGATAGCCTGACTGTTACTCCACTTGAAGATAGTTTGTTGACTTACGCCAGATCTTACCGCGCAGAACTGGACAGCTATACTGTTAATCTCGACGATGAATATATCTTGTTCCGGGTGCTCTCGCATGAGGGTGACGAAGCCGGCCGGAGGGAATTTTACATCGGCACGGTTATAAGGTTATATTATCTGGAAAAGGGAACCGAAGTAGAAATCTCTTCAGGTACTGAAGCTCCGCATGATGGTATTTTCAGGTTGGAGATTGATTTCCCGGTTTCTATTGATAACCCTCCCGGAATTATGCTCGATGATTTTGAACTTACAGATATCGACTGGGCGGGAACACGGGAAGATTCAACAATATGGACGGGGAATTTCAGCAGATCGTTTGCCGGCGGCAGACATTTCATTACTGTAACATATGGCGAATTTTCAAGGGATTTTTCATTTATGGTTACAGGGGATGAGTTGGCAGTTGAGACATTCAATTTCCCCAATCCATTTTCAACTGGAACAAATC
>JAUXHZ010000011.1 GCA_030621255.1 Candidatus Latescibacterota bacterium | reverse complement strand
CTCCGCGGCCGCTGTAGAAGGTGTAATAGGATATCCGCCCAGAAATTTGCATCCGGCAGCGAGAGCGCCGTAGGCAATCGCGATATCGCCGTCTATGTAATATGTACCCGTTAAAACATCACGCGGATCAGCTTTCAATCGCCGCCTCCCTGTTGACCGGTCTTGTATTCCTGCTTCCAGCTTTCCACGGTTTCAGAAAAAGTCGGTCTTTCTCTATCGATAAATTTCCCAATTATTATTTCTTCCTGAAAACCGATATCCAGATTCTCCGTCGGTTCCCCATGCTTTATAACCGAATTATCATAGTAGAATTTCATCATATTGAGGCCGTCACCCAATCTGTTGGTTCTTGAATAGTACATCGCGCAGGGCGCGATGACCTCAACAAAGGAAAACCCCGGTTTCTTTAAGGCTTCCACAATTGAATCCGTTAATCTGCGCATATGCAGAGCTGTCCATCTGGCCACATATACCGCGCCGGCGGCCTCAGCCAATCGAGGGATATTTATGGGGCTCTCGAAATTCCCGAAAGGTGAAGTTGTTGTAAACGCGGGGCGCGGAGTAGTAGGGGCAACCTGGCCTCCCGTCATCGCGTAAATAAAATTATTAACGCAAATAACTGTCATATCTATATTCCTTCTCGCCGCGTGTACAAGATGATTCCCGCCAATAGCCGATAAATCTCCATCCCCTGAAATTACTATAACCTTCATTTTCGGGTTGCCGAGTTTTACGCCTGTCGCGTAGGCAATACCGCGGCCATGGGTTGTATGAAACGAATCTGTTTTAACGTAGCCGGCGACTCTTCCTGTACAACCAATACCGGAAACGACACAAACCTCATCCAGGTCATATTCAACCTTTTTTATCGCTTCGGCAAAAGCGCTTACAGCGTTTCCGATCCCGCATCCGGGACACCATATATGCGGAATTCTGTCCATACGGAGCAGGTTTTCCATGGGATGTTTCTCTTCACTTGCTTTCATATTATTTGTTATTCCCCCGCGTTTTTTTAATTGATTTCAGAATATCAGCCGATTGGCCTATTTGAGAAGAAGAGTGATGGAGAAAAAGGGTTTTCGCCCTTCCTCTGCCGCTTCTTTCAACTTCATAAAATATCTGGCCATAATTAATCTCGGGGACTACGAAAGTATCTATCTTTTGCGCCAGCTCATATATTCTCTTTTCCGGGAAGGGCCAAACCGTAACAAGGCGCAGGTGCCCGGCCTTTATACCTTCATCTCTGGCCTGCCGCACCGCTTTTGCCGCGTCCAAAGAAACTACCCCGCAAGATACCACTACTACATCGGCATCTTCGGTCTGATCTTCCTCTACTTCTACTATCTGATCGCTAAAGAGCCTTATTTTATTGACCAGCCGATGCACATTCCACTCCTGGCAGCTGTCACTCATTACAGGATAGCCCCTCTCGTCATGGGTCAACCCGGTGACGTGAAATCTGCAGCCCTGCCCTATATCAACCATCGGAGGAATTAGATCTTTTTCATCATATTTAAAAGGCAAATAGTCCTCTTTTTTCCCTTTATAGTACTTTCTCTTTTCAATTTTAATATCTTTCTGATCGGGAATAGTGATTTCTTCTTTCTTCCGGCCGATAACCGCGTCAGACAAAACAACAACAGGAGTGCGAAACCTTTCCGAGAGACTGAAAGCCCTGACAGTAAGCTCAAACATCTCCAAAGGAGAATTTGGAGCAAGGGCAATTACTTCATAATCGCCGTGAGAACCCCATCTAGCCTGCATAATATCTCCCCCCCCGGCAACATTCGGAAGCCCCTCAGATACCCCGCTCCGCTGAACATCAATAATTACACAAGGGGTCTCGAGCATAACGCCAAGGCCTACGTGCTCCATCATCTGAGAAAACCCGGGCCCGGAAGTTACTGTCATTGACTTTCTTCCAGTCCAGGACGCTCCTAAAACAGCGGCAAGGGCTGAAATCTCATCCTCCATCTGAACAAAAACAGCGTCTACGTCCAAAGATCTCTCTATAAATCTCTCAATAATTTTAAATGAAGGCCGTATAGGATAATAACCCAAGAATCTGCACCCGGCTGACAAGGCTCCCTCAGCGCAGGCCTCAAAGCCGCTCAGAGTATGCTTACCCTTTAAAAACACCTTTTCAACAGCTTTCATATATTAATCCTTACTTTCTTCCTTACTTTCTTCATCTTCTCTTACTACAAAAATCCCGAATTCCGGACAGAGCATCTGGCAGAATCCACAGTACCCGCACGCGTCGCCATTAATTATCTCAGGCGGATGATACCCCTTCTCGTTATACTTATCTGAAAGCTTAAGTACTTCATTAGGACAATATTCAACACAGAAACCGCATCCTTTACACCGGTTTTCCATAATAACGATATGCCCGGCCGGCCTATCCGGTTTCTCAATTCCAAATGGTTTTTCTCTCTTTCGAATACCCACAATCACACCTTACTATTATCGTATTGTTCCAAGATATTTTGTTGTCAGCTGTTTTTCCCGCACTTCAGGATTACTATAGTCCGGAAGCAGCATCGGAGATACCCGCCCTCCCACATCGACACCTTCCTTTTCGAGTTCTTTATGATATTTGGTTACATGATCGAGAGTTAATTTACCGTCCCTGAATTTAGTCTTCGCGTAGCCTGCGGCGGCCTTGCCTGCAATTCTCCCGAATACTGTTACATCCAGCAAAGAGTTCCCCATGAGCCTGTTTTCACCGTGAATACCGCCGCTCACTTCACCGCCGGCATACAAACCGGGCAGACTCGTCTCGCACTTGCTGTTAATCTCCAACCCGCCATTCTGATAATGAAGAGTCGGGTAGATAAGCATGGGATCTTTGGTAATATCAATATCATACCGCTTAAATAGAATCCATTTCCCCGGAAATTCTTTTCTTATTGTTCCTTTTCCTTTTAAAATATCTATCATTGGAGAATCGAGCCAAACACCAAATTTGCCGGCCGGAATCGGCACACCTTTGCCTACTCCCTTACATTCTCTGATTATCGTAGATGCTTCCACGTCACGGGGTTCGCGTTCGTAAACAAATTGTTCTCCGTCAATATTAACTATGTTAGCTCCCGCTCCTCTGAATTTCTCGGTTATCAGCAGGCCTTCAGCCTGTTCAGGAAAGACAGCGCCGGTCGGGTGATACTGCACAGTGTGCAGGAAATTTAAGGAGACTCCAGCCCTATACGCCATTATCAGGCCGTCCGCGGTCGCGCCGTAATGATTAGTCGTCATAAAGTTCTGCATATGAAGACGGCCTGAACCGCCTGTAGCAATAATAGTAGCTTTGGCTTTGACGATTATATATTCTTCTGTTTCAAGATTATAAAGTATGGCTCCCGCGCAATGCCCTTTTTCATTTACTATCAATTCTACCGCCGGAGAAAACTCAAGCACTCTGATATCGTCTTTATGGTTTCTGGCTTCATCTCTGATCGTCCTCATTATTTCCGCGCCGGTAATATCGCCGGCATAATGCATTCGTCTTCTTGAAGTACCTCCGCCATGCATTGTTTTTAATCTTCCATCGTCAAATTTGCTGAACATAGTACCCAGGCTTTCCAGCCATTTCAGCGCGAGAGGAGCGTCATTAACCAGGGTTTCAACCAGCTCAGGAACATTTGTGAAATGGCCGCCGCCCATAGCGTCAAGGTAGTGATAATATGGTGAGTCTTTCCTGTTCTTTGTCGCGGCCTGAATACCGCCCTCAGCCATCATTGTATTGGCGTCACCATGTCTCAGCTTGGTTGCTATAATTACTTTCGCCCCATTTTCCCTTGCCATAAGCGCCGCTGAAGTCCCGGCTCCGCCTCCGCCGATTATTAGAATGTCTATCTCGTAATCCGGGTTCGACAAATCCAGCAAATCCGGCGAAACTCTGCTTTTAGCATGCAGAAGCTCAACTATTTCATTTGATATTTTATACCCTTTGCTCGGCCCGACTCTGATCTCCGATCTTCCCTCATCCTTGAAATCCGGATGGTATTTCAGGATATCCTCTCTTTCCTTAAGAGATTGAGCCGGAAATTCTTCCCCTCTTTTCTTTCTTTCAACTCTAGCGGGCCTTGTTTTCTCAACCCTTTTTATCAACTTTCTTAATTCGGGTGTATATGCCATAATTAAATCTCCATCAGAATCGTGAAAAAATTATTCCGTAATTAAATAGTCCTTATTTTCAGGTTCCCACTCTTCCGGGCCGAATTGAGGTTCTGTTTCTCTCGCGCTGTATACTGCTTTCAACTTGTCAATATCCATCTTCTTGAGTTTTTTGATCCCTTTATCAAATTTCTTTTGCTTAACATTTTCCACTGCATCTTCCAAATGCTTCGCTCTTTTGGCAATATGTCTTCCATAGAGCCTTCTGGTCAGTATTCCAATATTATACTGAACTAATTCAGAGGGACAACGCGCCGTGCATAATCCGCACATTACACAATCAAAAGACAATTCGGCGGCGCCGGCAATATCACCGCGGATAGCTCTGGATATATACTCCATTACATCAATATCCATCGGGCAGCTTCGTGTGCAGGTTCCACACCCTACGCATTTAAATATTTCCGGATAAAGCGCCGTTACTGTAGATCCGGTAGGTTCCAATTCCTCAATATCGTATACCGCTTTATTTGCCGGAAAGAAGGGGATCTGTGAAATATACATATTAGGTTTTACAACAGTCTGGCATGCCAGGCCGACTTCAATCCGGTATGAGTCGGGGAAACGGTACACCGTACCGCACGCGCCGCAGATACCGCCACGGCAGCCGCATCCTCGGACAAGTTGATAACCCGCGTATTCAAAGGCTTTCTGAATTGTAAGAGTCGCCGGGACATCATATTTCTTCCCCATGATAAAAACGGGAACCATCTCCAGCGTTGTTTCAGATTGCTTTTTATTTTTTTTCTTTGAATCAGAATTATTACTCATAGCCTACTTCCCGTTCTTTTGGCGCCGTGCTGCTTCTTCTTAATCTATCTTGTTTTCCAATCTATCCCGTAAAATCATTCACAATAATAGCCTTAGAAACGTATCATATTTTTAATATTGCTGACAACATAGAAAATATTTGATTGTCCGTCTGATTGCGTTTCTGCGCCGCGCCGGACGGACAAGCGGCCGCGCAAGCGCCGCATCCCTCACATAACACTTCGTTTACTATTACAATGCCTTTTTCGCTGTCAAGTTCTCGAGCGTCATAAGGGCATACATTAACACAAATCTCACACCCGCTGCAAAGTTCTTCATTAACCGGGACAATCGCGGGGTCATGCTGGAGTTTTTCCTTAGCAAACAAAGCGCCGACTTTGGCCGCGGCAGCTGAAGCCTGTGCCACTGTATCAGGGATATCTTTCGGCCCATGAGCGCATCCGGCCAGGAAAAATCCGGCGTTAATACTTTCCACCGGTTTCAGCTTGGGATGAGCCTCAGCCAGCCAGCCATCAGTGTCCGCTGATATATTTAATTTTCTAAGGAGTTCTTCCGTCCCCTCTTTCTTTTCCATGGCCATGGCCAATACAACCATATCCGCTTCCATTTCTACTTTCCTGCCTGTCAGCGTATCGGAGCCGTGAACAATAATCTTATCTCCCTCTTTATATACTTTTGATACCTTCCCTCGCAAATACAGCACTTCCCCCTCTTCAACTGTTCTCTGATAAAATTCCTCAAATCTTTTGCCGCCGGTACGAACATCTATGTAAAAAACAGTCGCCTGCCCGTCAGGCACATGATGTTTGTACAACATGGCGTGTTTGGCAGTATACATACAGCATATTCGTGAACAGTATGATTTATGGTTTTCCGGATCTCTGGAACCGCAGCATTGGATGAAGACGATACTCTTGGGAACCTTGCCGTCGGATGGCCTGCAAACCTTGCCGCCGGTAGGCCCTGACGCTGATAATATCCTCTCAAATTCGAGCCCGTCCACAACATCTTCGTACTTTTCTCCCCCAAACTCGCCCAGAGATTTCATTGAATAAAGATCATAACCGGTACATACGGTAATAGCCCCGACTTTCTCTTCAATAATCTCTTCTTTCTGATCAAAATCTATGGCATTAACTTCACATGCGTCTCTACAAGCGCTGCATCGAATAGGCCACAGGCCGAGACAACTATCAATATCCAGCGTATATGTTCCGGGAATTGCCTGCGGGAATGGAAGATAGATAGCTTTTCTGTATGAAAGGCCGAGATTAAATTCGTCCGGAACAACCTCCGGGCATACCTCTTCACAATCACCGCACATGGTGCATGCCACTTCATCTACATAACGCGGTTTCTTTTTTATCCGTACAGTGAAATTTCCTACAAACCCTGATATGGACTCTACCTCGTGATATGTCATTAATTTAATATTTGGATGCCGGGATATTTCCACCATCTTCGGCGTCATGATGCACTGGGAACAATCCAATGTAGGGAAAGTCTCGGACAACTGAATCATATGGCCTCCGATGGATGCTTCTTTCTCCACCAGGAGTACTTCGTAACCTTGATCGGCAATATCCAGAGCCGCCTGAATTCCGCTAATCCCCGCTCCAATTACCATTGCCCTGCGTGTAACGTCAACTTCTATCGGTTCCAGATTCTTATTAAAACGAATTTTTTCAACTAAAGATCTAACAATTCTGATCGCTTTCAGGGTTGCTTCTTCCCTATCTGTATGAACCCAGCTAACCTGCTCGCGAATATTTGCTATTTCAACCTGAAAAGCACTTAACCCTGCTAGTTTTACAGCATTCTGAAAGGTTATCTCGTGAAGTGTCGGAGAACAACACGCAACAATTACTGCATCCAGTTTTTCTTCTATTGCTTTATCCAGAATAAGCTGCTGCCCGGGATCGGAACACATATATATGTAATCGGTAGAAAACGCTACGCCCGGATATTTTTCCATCTCTTCAGCCACACGCTTCACATCAACCATAGCCGCGATATTAACCCCGCAGTGACAAACAAAAACCCCTATTCTCTTTTTCTTTCCATTACTGTTCATATCTCAACCCCGGACTTGTCAATTCCGATAGCGGAACGAGGGTCACAAAAATGCTGATCCAATCCCAGAACTTCCTCATCGACTCCCAAAGCCCACGCGAGGAGCTGAGTAAAGAAAAAAACCGGCATTTCATGAAACTCCGGAAATTTTTCCTTAATTCTATCCTGCCTGCGGTCTAAATTGTAGTAGCAGAGCGGGCAGCTTAAGGCTACAACATCAGCTCCATTCAATTCAGCTGATCGGAGTATATTATATGAAGCCTCTGATGCCGCGTCAGGCATTGATAATGAAAGATACGATCCGCAGCATTCCTGCTTAAAAGGAAAATCGATAACTTCACAACCGATATTTTCGAGAAATTCTTCAAAGATCGATGGATCATCAGGCTCATCAATCCCGATCTTTCCTTTTGGACGGAGGAGACGGCATCCATAATAGGGAACAACTTTTACTTTGCTGAGATCGCGTTTAAGAAGAGAACGGATTTTTTCATAACCGATCTCATCACGAATAAACTCAAGTAAATGAAGAACGCTGACATCTCCGTTATATTCCGGAAAATCTGTTGTTTTCTCCCCGGTAACCCGGTCGATTGCAATATCATCTTTCAGAAAGGCGTTTATCCTCTTGTGTTTGAGAGGATCTGTCACCATAGCTTCATTGGCCCGTTTCAAAACATTGAAACAGAAAGAACATACCGTAAAAACCTCGTTTCCTCCCTCTAACTTGACTTGCCGGAGAATCCGAACCGGAGCCGCAAGGCCGACAATCTTTTCCTCCGTTAAGGGAAATTCAGCTCCGCAGCAGGTCCAGTTTTCCGGTTCTATTAATTCATACCCCAGCAAATCCATCACAGCATATGTGGTATTGTCCAGGTTGGTAGTCTTTTCCTTTAAAGTACATCCCGGATAGTAATGAAGCTTTGTTTTTTTATTTACCATATTTTCTATCTTTATTTACTGAATTTCCGGTATACAGCAACGAGCGCCTGTTGCGGAAGCTCGTCCGCGAGCTCAACAGGAATCTCCTGCGGCCCAAAATAATCTTTACCCTTGGGTTCAATAAGGTGGCGCACCGCCTCGGCAACATTAGCGATATTTATACCTTTGGGGCAACGTGACTGACAGGTAAAACATGAAGCGCAAAGGAACAAAGCCTTTGAACCGATCAGTTCCTCTTCCCGGCCCATTTGAACCAGACGTATTATTTGATTTGGAAGAATATCCATTTCAAAGACAAATGGGCACCCTGATGAACAGCACCCGCACTGATAACAACTGTAGATATTTTCTCCGGAGAGTTCATTGACGCGATCAATAAACTTTTTTTCGTTTTCTTCGAATTTAAGTTTGATCCTCATTGTTGAATCTCCATCTTTGTTGGTGCAGTATACTAACATTTAAAAAAAATCGAGTCAAGATTTATCGTAAAAAATCCTTTAAGGAAAAAGTGCGGTAAATTTTGTAAAGATACCCATATCTATTATATAAGCGCCTATACTAACTTACGGCTGAATTGATTCGCCGGTTCCCGGCAAATTTTATAACCATTAATTTGCAAAAATCGTTCAATTCAGGTGAAATATAGATTGAATTTCACACCTGATCTACGGTAGGATGTTGCAAAAGGAAGCGCGTTGAAGGGTTTTGTTTTTGATTTTACCGCGCCTGGCTGGAAAGAATCTATGTAATACGGGACAAAAAACCCCGCAAAGGAGGCCTGAAATGGAAAGCATAAGTCATAAAATGGCAAGATTCGCCCTCGATCTAAAGTACACTGATATACCTGCCGAGGCGGTCAAGGAAGCTAAACGGTTCATGCTGGACAGCATTGGGTGCGCACTGGCCGCAATGAAAAACGAGGATATGCAGCAGGCCTTCGATTATATCAAGAAACTTGGGGGCGAAAAACAGGCAAGAACTATGGGGCATGGGCATTTCACAAATATGCCGAACGCTACTTTGATGAACTCTTTACTTATCAGAGGAATGGATTACAACGATATTTACTGGGAACAGGATCCATCCCACCCTTCCGATATTATTCCCGCAGCTCTTAGCCCTGGAGAATACCAGGGATGTTCAGGCAAGGAACTTTTAGAAGGCATTCTGATAGCGTATGAACTGGAGATGAGGATGTGTCTTGCCGCTCATCCGGGAGTTCGGGAAGTGGGCTGGCATCACGCGACATTAACACAGTTTGTCAGTCCTGTAGTAGCGGGTAAGATGCTCGGGCTAAGTGAAGAAAAAATCGTAGCGGCAATCGGTATCAGCGGCTCATCACATTCCACATTCGGAGGTGTAGTAGCAGGCGATCTGACTAATATGAAAAACACGGCGGACCCTATGGCGGTGGAAGCCGGTGTCAGAGCCGCAATGCTGGCAGAAACAGGATTTTCCGGTCCTGTAAAGGTTTTTGAAGGAAAAGAAGCACTTTTTGAGGTAATCAGTAATGTGGAATGGAAAAGTGATATTCTTACGGACGGCCTCGGTGAAAAGTTCCTCATAACAGACTGTGAATACAAGGCATTTCCAACGGAAGCACTGACACACCAACCCGTCACGGCAACACTCGAACTCATGGCAAATAATAAGATAGAGCCAAAAAATGTAGAGAAAATTTTAATTGAGACCACCGCAAGGGGAGCTGATATCCTCTCCGATCCGAGCAAGTACAAACCCAATACAAAGGAAACAGCGGATCACTCGCTTCCATATTGTATAGCTGTAGCCGTTGCAAAAGGAAATGTTCTCCCCTCGGACTTTGAGGCGGAAGCATTGAAAGATCCGCTTGTTCTTGAAACAATTGATAAGATAGAGGTTATCGCCAACGAAGAAATAGATTCACTCTTTCCCAGGGTCAAGCGCGCAATTTGTATAATTACAACGGCAGATGGGAAAGAGTACAAAAAGCAGGTGGATCACGCTAAAGGGAGCAAACAGAATCCTCTCTCTGATGAAGAGGTAATCTCAAAGTTCAGAGCAAACGCGACTGAGGTTCTCTCTGACAAGAGAATGGATGAGGTTGTAAGGGCCACATTTGACCTTGAGAATTTCTCAGATATCGGAGGCTATATCGATCTTCTTATTGCTGATAAATAGAAAAGGGTTAAACTCGATCTCCCGCAACGCGGAGAGGAACCGATTATGAAACTGAAACAGACATTCAGTGATTTCATGCTCCACCACCAGGAAGGGCACAAAAGGAGCTACAACTTTCTTGTGCTCCTTGAGGCAATTCAGACCGCCGCCAAATATATACAGTACTTCTATAAGACCGGTTCGCTCAAGAACCTGATGGGCGAAACGGGAATCACTAATGTCCAGGGAGAAAGCGTTATGGAGATGGATGATATCGCCAACGCGATCGTCCTCCACTACCTTCGGCGCTCAAACCAGGTAATATATGCCATCACTGAAGAAGAGGCCGATCCGGTGCTGCTCAATGAAGACGGGGGCCGATACTTTATCTATTTCGACCCCCTTGACGGATCAAGTAACATCAAACATAACCTTCCTGTCGGTTTCATGTTCGCAGTCGCCAAACGGAACCTGAACGGGCCCGAGGATGGCCACCTGCGTAAGGGATCCGAACTCCGCGCGGCGGGGATTTTTCTTATACCGACCGGTGTCTTTACCCTCGCTCTTGCCGATACCGGCGTTTTTCGTTTTCACCAGGACGAAACAATGACCTATGTTATCCCGGAAGATGCGGACCGGCTACTCATTCCCGAAAACCCAAAGAGCTGGGAACTCTCCTTCAATGCTTCCAACCGCAAAACCTTCTCCACGAAAGTTCAGAACTGGATCGAGAAACATGAATCGAAACACTCCTTCCGCTATATCGGAGCGCTGGCGGGCGACTTTCACCGGCTCCTCACCAACGGCGGAATGTTCATGTACCCGGCGATCACAAACCATCCCAAACCTGAAAAGAACCAACCCAATGGTAAACTGCGCCTTCTCTACGAAGCGAATGTTACAGCATTTATCACCAGGGAAGCTGGAGGAATAGCGATTGACGAAAACGGGAACGATATCCTGGAGATTAAACCGGAATCCCCTCACCAACGCACAGCCCTCTACATCGGATCCCGTCCCCTTGTCGAAAATATCCGGAAACGGCTGCGGGAAAAGGGATAGTATTATTCCTACGGATCTATTGACCCAATATGAACACAAAGAGCCGATAAATTGTACTGTATGGTACAATATTTTTAGCGGGTCACACTTAATGACATTTGTTACAAGGCGCTAACTACCTTAATACCATTTAGATACAAGAGAATTTATAAATATCCTCTTTT
>JAUXHZ010000251.1 GCA_030621255.1 Candidatus Latescibacterota bacterium | reverse complement strand
AATTTTAGCGGCATCTATATCTTTTTCTATCGCGTCAAGGTCATCTTCCGAAAACGGCACCCTTACACCGGAGCCAGGCTCAGGGGCCTCTCCCTCTTCCAATCCATTATAGAAAGCTAGCGCTTCGGCCCTTTTGGAATCCATATAAAAATCTTCGGCGATAGACTCCCATGTTTCTCCTTCTGCTACCCTATGAGTTATAACCTTGCGGATAGATTCTTCCTGGATATGCACTCTTTTCCCGGCGCAGGAAACTAGCAAAAGAAAAAAAGAAACCGATAATATAATTGCAGTTTGCTTCATCACTTTTCCCCTGAGTCATCTGATCTTTTCTGCTTCTTGTCCTTGTCGCGTCCACCCTTTCCTAAGCGGGTTAACTTTTCCATTCCGGCAAGACGGGCTTCTCTATAAATTTTTTCGAGTGGAACTTCCCGGTCAAGAGCCGCCTTTCTACACGATTCGTATTCCGGGGAAAAATCGATCAGGCCATCCGGAAGTTCCCTGAATTTTATCTCTATATCTCCAAAGGGTGTATTAACCGGCTCAATCCACCTGTCCAGCTCTATACGGTTCTCGCTGGTTATCCTCATACCGAAGGTCGTCGTTTCCCGGAAGATTGTGAGGCTGACATCTTCTTTTATGTCATCCGGGCACAAAACAGTCACCTTGGTGCCGGGACGGCCTTTCTTCATCACAACTACAGTAAAATATACTTCAAAGGCGCCAAGTTCAAACAACCTTTCCCGTAGATATTCCAGAATTTCCGGATTCATATCATCAACCGTTGTTTTTATAACTGTTATCCCGCTCTGGCTGCAAATTTTTTCAGCTTCAATAACCCTGAGAAGACCCGGGGCACCATTGCAATCTCTCGTTCCGGAAGAATAAACAACGCTTTTCGGCCTGAAAGAAAGAGAAGATGGAAGAGGTTCCGCAAGAACCTTCAGCAATGCGGCGCCTGTTGGAGTTACAATCTCGGCATCCATTTCTGTCATCGTAACCTCTTCACCCTTGAGAATCTCCAGAGTCGCCGGAGCCGGGACGGGAATCACACCATGGGCAATCGATATAGTCCCACTCCCCAGATTGAATCTTCTGTGATATATTTTTGGAAATCCGAGCAGATACAATGCGGCAACAGAACCTACTATATCGACAATTGAATCAACCGCCCCTACTTCGTGAAAGTGAACCTCTTCAGGTTTTTTCCCGTGTATTTTCCCTTCCGCTTCGGCAATAACTCTAAAAATTTCTATTGCCGGCCCGCTAATCGAGCTTTCAAGACCTGATTTTTTTATCATTGAGAGAATATCGCTGAAGTTCCTTGCCGAATGCTCTGAAGTGCTCACTACCCTGGTCTGTCTCGTAACTATCCCTCTAAAAATCACTCTTTCAGTAATTATTTTAAAAGGCTCAAGTCCCGGAAGATCAGCGACAATCCCACTGACTCTCTCCGGATCCACTCCCAGCTCAAAGATACAACCAAGAAACATGTCACCGCTCATACCGCCTGCGGGATCAACCACAAGTGTATTAACATCCGTGTTTTTTGA
Source organism: Candidatus Latescibacterota bacterium (assembly GCA_030621255.1). Classification (GTDB taxonomy): domain Bacteria; phylum Krumholzibacteriota; class Krumholzibacteriia; order Krumholzibacteriales; family WJIX01; genus JAGHBT01. Next base: position 1,297 of record JAUXHZ010000251.1, on the reverse strand, counting down.
ATTTGTTTTCATATACCTGCCTCACAATAGCATTTCACCCTGTAACTAACCTATATAATATGCTCATTTCCCATATTTTTGCCACAGCTTTTCCGTTAAATCAGTCTTCTAATTCCTTCTTATATATTTTGCGGCATATAAGGGCGGCCGAGAAAGCCGCTCCATATCCATTGTCGATATTCACAACTGTCACTCCGCCGGCGCAGCTGTTAAGCATCGTAAGAAGTGCTGAGAGCCCTCCAAAGCTCGCCCCGTACCCGACACTGGTAGGCACCGCGATAACCGGCGCGCTGGTCATCCCGGCCACAACGCTGGCCAAAGCCCCTTCCATCCCCGCGACCACTATAATTACGTCAGCTTCGCGAATTTCCCCCCAGGAGGAAATAAATCGATGAATTCCCGCGACACCAACATCATAATATTTCTTTACGTTACAACCAAAAAACCGTGCTGACAGAGCCGCCTCTTCGCAGACATGCCTGTCAGATGTCCCGCCCGATACTATGGCAACTTCTCCCTCTATTTTTATGGGCGTCCGTTCAACAATAAAGAGATTCGCTTCCTCATAGTATTCGGCATCCGGAAATGATGGAGAAATTTTTTTAAATTGCTTGACGCCGCACCTTGTCGCCAATAAATTCGCTCCGCTCTCAAGAATTCTCCGCCCTATACTAATCACCTGATCAGGTTTCTTGCCCTCACAAAAAATCACCTCCGGGAATCCTCTTCTAAGTTCTCTATGATGATCGATCCTGGCAAAACCCACATCTTCAAAAGGCAATATTTTCAACCGTTCTATAGCACTCGGGATAGAAACTTCCCCACCGGCCACTTTATCAAGCAGCGCCCTAAGATCCTTTTCATTCATTGTTTCTTATCTCCTCTCTAATCTCGTCAAAAATAGTCAGAACATCATCCAGCTTTTCCGAGTGAGAAAGTCGATTTCTGTAATCTTTCATTCTATAATGGTCCCGGATAAATGATCTATAACGCTTACGCATCTGAAGAATTGCCAATTCTTCACCTTTTAACTCAACTTCCATTCTGACGAAACGCTCAAGTATATCTATCTTTTCCATAATACCGGACGGCGCTTTCAGCCCGGGCATTTTACTGTTCTCTCCCGAAGATATTAATTCGTGTTTCTCTTTCTCACAGATCCATTTCGTTCCTTCTTTTATCTCCGCGAAAATCCACGGCTTTCCTACAGCCCCCCTGCCAATCATTACAATGTTACAACCTGTAATAGTAACAATTTTTCTATACCCTTCAATACTTTTTACGTCTCCGTTCGCTA
>JAUXHZ010000190.1 GCA_030621255.1 Candidatus Latescibacterota bacterium | reverse complement strand
AAAAGATAGAGGGTAGTAAGGTAGAAATCACTGGTCACGAAAAGGAATATGAAGAGATTTCATTCCAAGTGGATGTTTTGAAAAACAAACTTACAGGGCTTAAAAAGACTCAACTGAATTTTGTTCAGGATCAGGCAAGATTGAAGAATGATATTGAACATCACCAATCGGTTCTCGGCGAACTCGATTCGCGAATCTCGGTTGGAAGAGATCGAGTGCTTGGGCTGGAAGAGGAAAGTGGCGGGCTGTCACGTGAGAAAGAAGAATTGCAATCAGAAGTTGTATCAATGCAGCAATATTTGCAGGAAAACAAAGATGCGCGGAAGGAATTGTCCAAAGAAGCCGATGAAGTTAGAATAGAGTTATCAAAAGTGGATGATTTACTTTCAGAGCGTAAAACCAGACTGGCGAGACTGAATAGTAAATATGATCTCTACACAAAAATGATGCAGGAATTTGATGGGTTTCCATCCGGGGCGAGACACTTGTTAAAGAATGGCAGCAGTCACATAAAGGGCCCGGTTGCGGAACTTCTGAGTATAAATAAAAAATTCCGTACAGCTCTTGAGTCGGTATTGGGTGGTATGCTTGACGCAATTGTTGTAAACAATTTTTCCGGAGCCGTAGAATTGGTTAAGGAACTTGAAACTAACAGCCTTGGAAGAGCGAGATTCCTTGTCGAGAGTTCCGATCTTTATGAGAAAGAGGAAATTGGAAAGATTAACGGACTACTTGGTAAACTGAGTTCTTTTGTCAAAGTAAAGGGTAATATCAAGGGGGTCGGCGGAAATTTCTTTGGTAAAATACTGGTTTTCGAAGAAACTGAACAGGCAGTTGATTTTATCAGTTCACATTCCGAAGCCTTGTCCTACGATGCCGTCAGCCTCTCGGGTGTATTTCTGCGGAGGAGCGGAGAGGTATATTTCCCAGGTATGGAAGAAAATGAAATATCTTTACTTGGCAGGACAGAACGTGTCGAACAAATAAAGATAGAGATTGAGGGATTGAATTCAGAGACAAAAAGTCAGAAGAAAATACAGAATGATTACATTAAAAATCAGGAAGATATTCAAAAAAGAATCAGTACCCTTCAGGATGAATTCTTTGTGGCGGACAGTAATCTTTTGAATAAAAGGGATGAACTTCAGGAAAAAGAACGAAATTATATAATGAAAAGGGAAAAATGCAATTTGCTGGCCAAATCCCTTGAGGAGCTTGAGAAGTCAAGAAATAATGTTCTCACACGGCTTGAAGAAGTCAGATTATCTGTTGAGTTGCAGCAGAGTTCGGATGATGCTTCACAAATATCTTCAATGGAGTCAGATCTGGAAAAAGTGCAGATCAGAAGGGATGAAGTAGAAAGTAGTATTACACTGCGAAAGGTAGAGTTTGCCTCGGCTAAAGGTGTTTATGAGAAGAAAAAGGAAGAAATTCGCGGATTGAGTGAAATGCAAAAGCAGTTCAGAGAAGTTATAGAGCAGCGTAGTGTGGAAATAACTTCTCTGGAAAGTGAATCTGTGGGAAATATTGAGAAACTCAGAATAGAGAGAACGATTGTTAAAGATCTTCTTGAGAGTGAAAGGTTCTTTCAAAGTAAAATTGATGACCTTAATGATAAACTGGAAGAGAAGAGAGCAAATGTTTCAGAGATCGAGCAGAATCTTAAAGAAAGACAGAAACATAAAGACAGTCTGATTTCCAGGGAGAATCAACTCAAGATAAACATTTCGTCATTTGAAACGAAAATGAATGATGCTATTGATGTAGCGAATGATCTCTATGGTGAAGATTACAGGTGCTATCTTGAAGGGATTCAGATCCCTCTTTCCGAGGAGGAAAAAAGGGTTACTTATGATATGCTCGCCGGGGAAAAAGATAAGTTGGATAGACTTGGGCCTGTGAACCTCGCCGCTATTGAAGAATATGAGGAAAAGAAAGAACGCCTCGATTTTCTCGAATCTCAAAAGAATGATCTTATTAAAGCCCGGGATGAACTTGAGGAAGCAATATCAAAAATAAACATAAAAGCACGAAGGTTATTCAAGGAGACATTTGATTTGGTAAAGGGATACTTTTCTGAAACATTCGAAATTCTTTTTGAGGGTGGAGAAGCTACGTTGTCTCTAAGTGAAAACAGTGATCCGCTTGAAGCGGATATTAATATTTCAGCCAGGCCAAAAGGCAAGAAACTTCAGGATATTTCATTACTTTCCGGTGGAGAACGCGCTTTAACCTCTCTCGCTCTTCTATTTGCTCTTTACAAGGCGAAACCGAGCCCCTTCTGTATTCTGGATGAGGTTGACGCGCCGCTGGATGATGTCAACGTTAAACGGTTTATCAAGATGGTTAAAAACTTTTCCGATGAAACGCAGTTTGTTGTTATCACTCATAATAAGGGAACGATGGAGATGGCTGATTCGCTGTTTGGTGTGACCATGCAGGAGAAGGGTGTTTCCTCTGTAGTTACGGTTGATATGAAGAGAGTTGAAGAAATCATTTCAAAGAATAAAAAATCCTCAAATAAAATAAAGGAAAGTGTAATTTCCCGGAATTAGCAGGGCTCTAATGGTGAATGAAATTTTTAGGGGTCTGAAAAAGACCAGAGAAAAATTCATAAATCCTTTGTTTGACCTGTTTTCATCCGGAAAACTGGATGAGTCGGGAATTGAAAAAGCTGAACAGCTTTTATTTTCAGCGGATTTGGGATTTGAGACAACTGAACGGATTGTTGACCGTTTGCGCAATGGGAAGGGGTGGAAAAAGGACGAGGATGTATTGGATATATTGAGAGGCGAACTTCTTGATGCTATGGAAAAGGTGCCCGCCTTGAAACCGGTGGAGGGTAATCCGAGAGTGATAGTTGTTGCCGGAGTGAACGGTGTTGGAAAGACTTCAACGATCGGGAAACTGGCGATGCGTTTTCAGACTGAAGGAAAATCTGTTTTGCTTGCCGCCTGTGATACATTCAGAGCCGCCGCTATAGAACAACTTGAATTATGGGCTCAGAAATGCGGTGTCCCCGTTGTACGGCAGCAAATGGGATCTGATCCGGCGGCTGTCGCGTTTGACGCGGTCAGTTCAGCAAAATCAAAAGGTATAGATGTTGTTATTATAGATACGGCGGGGCGTTTACATACAAAGAAGAATCTGATGAATGAACTGGAAAAGATATTTAGAGTTCTTTCAACCCGCTTTGATGATATTGGGTTGGAAGGGTGGTTGATTATCGATGCTAATTCCGGGCAAAACAGCATTCGCCAGGCTGAGGTTTTTGTCGAGTCTTTGCCCATAACGGGAATGATTGTCAGCAAGCTTGATAGCACTTCCAAGGGTGGAGTGATAATTCCGATACAAAACAAATTAAACCTTCCCGTTCTCTACGTTGGTGTCGGTGAAGGGATCGATGACCTGGAAGATTTCGACCACAGGCTATTCGTTTCAACTCTCTTGTCAGGTTAGTAAGTTGCCGGGCATATTGATTGAGATGAAATTTCTCAAGTAAAGTCCACACACCAAAGGTGTTTCTATATTGCAGTTTTACGGATTTCTTGACTATATTTGTTTAAAGAATTATAATACAGCAAAAGGGATAGGAGTTTCTTTGTTCCTGTTTCTTGACCTTCGGGG
>JAUXHZ010000117.1 GCA_030621255.1 Candidatus Latescibacterota bacterium | reverse complement strand
TATTTTCAGAATCAAGTTCCAAAACCCTTTCAAATTCACTTTTTGATCTCTCGCTTGCCCCATTGTCATAATAGCACTTACCCAGGATAACCCGGGCGCTCGCGTATTCGGGAAATCTCTGCAGCCCTTTCTCACATATCTTTATCGCTTTCTTCACATCCCCGCTCTTCCTGTAAGCGTCGGCAAGCGGCGCGAAGAGACGTGATTTGGGCGATTTATCAAATCGATCCATCAGAGTTTGAAGTTCTTCGTTCAGATCGCCGCTCATATCCCTCTATTCCTCGTTTAAATCAGTAAAAATCATCGTTACAAAAAATAATTCAAGTCCAGCATAAATCAAAATTGAAAAAGGGTCTATAAATATCTGAATGTTTCAGCGACAGCATGCAATTCCCGGAGCAATCTGTGTTTTTCAAAACCGGGCGCGTATACGAGCAGATCAATAATCCACAGACGCGATCTATCCCGATTGCAAATAAAGAAACAGCGGAAGGGCCCGCCGTACAGCGCGTCTTTTTTCTCCCAGTAACCCTCCATTACAACCGCGTCATATGGGCCCAGCTCGCCGCTCTTATAGCTGACCAGATCTTTCCTCATGACATCCTTATTATACATTTCCCACGCCATTTTAGCTCTGAGGTTGTAGAGTTTGAGCGAATCGGCAACAGAAAGACTTGATTTGTCCCAATCTCTCCACGATATCGTTATCCCTCTATGGGGTTGGATTCTAACCAGCTCAACACCTTGCAGATCAGGCCGCTCCTGATTCAGTTCGTAGAGAAAAGATACACTTAACTCGAATCCGTATTTTGCCTTAAGTTCTTCTTCAACATCACTCTGTACATCTTTAAGAAGATAGGCCAGCAGCCTCTTTCTGTTCTCCGCCTCAATAATATCACGGATTATAGACCCGTTCGCCCGCGCTATTTCTTTCAGTTTTCTCGTTGTAGGCGCTGTTACAATAACCGTAAGCCGGCCCGCGCCCGGGAAATTGCTCTTTTTAAAAATAAACTCTTTTCCTTCCAGCACCCTCCTTACGGCCGCCGTTCCGATAAAACTTTCAATAAGGTCGCCTGCTTCTCCTTCGCGTACAACGCCGAATACCACCATATTCTTGGTAGGGGGTTCACGGCCTATATCCGCCGCCCGTATCATCCTTAATTTGAATTGAGGCTCAATCCTTGAATAGTAATCCATATCGTGCTGAAGTGTGCGGATCATAACGTCATTTACGCCGCCCTTCATCCCTGATTCGGTAACCAGCACAATCCCGCTGTATGAACCGGCCGGGGGATAAGAAATTCCCCGCTCGCAGGAAATATTTAAAATTAATCCGAATATTAATATCAGAATCAGCGCTGTTTTCCTCATAATTACCTCCTTTATAAAGAATAAAGGCAATCAGGCCCTGTTGCAAGAATTTTTATAAGAGGGTTGTTTAACGCTCAATTTTCATTCTTCGTATAATCGGTGATAATTTTCCGCAGCATAATATTTTCCCTTTTAAGATTTATTACGCTGTTTCTTAAAAGAAGATTTTCCTTTTTCAAATAGTGCAGGCGTGATTGTTCGAGTACCTGTGATGTTAACTGCCCGCTATAATTATTGCCGGCCCCGTGTTCGTGCGGGTCGTCCGACACCATTTTGAATCCGGCCGGATAACCTGTGTTCGTAAAACGAATTGATCCGGAATCCCTGACATGCGAAACTTCAGCGCTGGAATTTTCATATCTACTTGATATTTCCAAAGGCGCTCCGGGGCCCTGTTGTCCAACCCCAAAAAAGTACCAAGCCCCGGAGAGCACAACAATTACCATCGCCGCCGCTCCGGCAAAAAACTTAAATCCCCATTCTTTACTAACATAGATTCCGTTCCGCTCACGGAGAATGTTAGATTTTTCCTGGGCGATCCTTCTCTTCACATTCCATTCGAAATTCTCTGAAACCTTAGGCTCGGGAAGCTCATTCAATAATTCGAGGCTCTCGTCCATTTCTCCTTTAAATACGGCGCAGGCGGTGCAGCCGGCCAAATGCTCCTGAAGTTTCATCTTCTCTGCTTCATTGAGCATATTGTCTCTATTCTTAAAGTAATATTCTTTAGCTTTTGAACATCTCATCAACGGCTCTCCTTGAATCTGCTGTCACCATCTAAAAATGGCGAAACTGCTGTCTTAAAGTATTTTCTTCCTCTGTTTATGCGCGAACGTACCGTGCCCAGTTTCGCTCCGGTAGCGGCCGCTATCTCTTCATAACTCAATTCTTCTATCTCTCTCAGCACGAAGGCGGATCTGTATTTCCCCGGAATCTCACCTATCGCATGCTGAATAAAACCCTGCAGTTTTTCTCTATCGGCGGTTTCCTCCGTGTTCTGCGACTTGTCCTCGATATCGATCCACCCTCCGCCATCTTCCAGGTTTTGATTCCACAAACTCCACATCTTCGGCCTTCTTTTGATATTTCTTATCCTGTTTCGTACAAGGTTTGTACCTATCGTATAAAGCCAGGTTGAAAACTTCGCGATAGGTTTATATTTATCTGCGTTCATATAGGCCTTAACAAATGTCTCCTGCGCAAACTCCTCCGCTTCGTCCGGGTTGCCGAGAAGACGTAAGAGATAGGCGTAGAGCCTGTTCTTATACCTTCCCATAAGAAGGTCAAAGGCCTCGTTATCACCCTCCTGAACAGAGAATATCAGTTCTTCATCAGTCTTTTCACTCGGCCTCTTGGTGCCGTGCTTTCTGTTATTCTCTATGATCAATATCTCTCCTTTTAAAATCTGTATTCAATCTAAAATATAATACTCCCGAACATCTATTTAGTTCCCTTTTTTTTAATGCTAACTATATCAAGATTGATCCTTACAGAGCCGTCTTCTGTTTTAATCGTAATTTCCTTCGGGTAACCGCAATATTTATCATCCTCAGAATAGCTATATAAAACAAAATATCCCCATAGATCATCAATATCGTGCAGCTTTAAAAGAACAGGCCCCGTCGATTTTTCACCGGAATACTCAACCTCTCTCCCCTTATAAATACCGCTTACCTTCCACCTGCCGTCATCACCGGAACCCTTCAACGAATGAAACTCCGAGAAACTTGGACGTTCTAGAAGAAGGGCGAGAAAAATATCGGAGGGCAGAACAGAACCTCCCACCGCTTCCGAGATCAGCCCGCCTGATGCATCTTCGTCGTAATATTCGGCCCTTTTCTGATCAAAAAGAGTGATGCCTTCCTTTCCGATAAAGATAGAAGCTTCTTCTTTTACGGCCCCGAACATACTGGAATGATCAAAATCTATTCTTACGGTTTCTTCTTCATATTCAAGCCTGAATACACCCCTGAATCTGTAGCGCGAAAATTCCAGCTTCGCTTTTCCCGTGATCACAAAAGGCCCTGAACATTTTAAACCTGGAAATATCCTGTCATAATCTTCGGCGTCAGATATAGGTATCGCGGTCATTCTCGCGCCGCATCCCTGCAGCAGGAAAACAATTGATAGAAGGAAAATGGTTTTAATATGATATTTATTATTTTTCAGCTTCATCGGTACTGATCTCACGCAGTTTCTCCAGGACCTTCACGCTCCCGGGATTCAGCATCACAGACTTCCTGTATGCCTTTTCGGCCTTGCTCATCGCCTGCAGCCTGACATATGTATCTCCGATATGTTCCCATATAGTAGGATCATCTTCAACACTGTCAGCGGCGTCAAGGAGTATCTTGAGGGCATTATCGTATTCACCCTTTTTGAACTTTATCCAGCCGAGGCTGTCAAGATAGTATCCGTTTCCCGGATCCAGTTTTAAAACCTTAGACAGGAGTTCCTCCGCGAAATCGAGCCTGTCGCCGTTAAGAGCGAGGAGATATCCGTAGTAATTTATCAAAGTCGGATCTTCAGTATTGCTGTCATAGAGCTTTTTTATCATTGCAAGAGCCTTGCTGAATCTCCCCGACTCTTCAAGGATTCTGGCAAGTTCGAGTGTTATCTTTTTATCTCCCGGTTTTAACTTTTCCGCGTGCAGTAGAAACTCCAACGCCTTGTCTATGTCGCCGGCCTCCGCAAAGATCAGCCCCATCAAATAATTTTGCCGCGCTGAATCTTTTTTGACTATCTTCACAGCGGCATTCATATAACTCGCGCTGTCAGCGGAAGAAATCACCGCTTTCTGGTCCGGCGTTGAAGGCTTCGCGGTAAGATCATGAGCCATAAACAAGAGCCCCGTATAATTAAAGAAATCATCAGGACTCAATTCTACAAGTTCTTTCAAGTCTTCCGAGGCATTCCTGAAATTACTGAATTCAATCTCAAGGTCGGCAACAATCTTAAGTACAGCAGCTTTGTTGCACTTCTTTTCCAGAAGCTTTCTATACACCACGAGAGCCCCCGCCATGTCGCCCTTTTCAAAATAGTACCTGCCTAATCTGATAATCCCTTCCACATCAAGAATATCCTGCTCGAACAGGGGCAGCATAAGATCGATCCCCCTTGCATACTCCTTATCCTCCGAGAGCATTTCAAAGAGCATATTTCTCACCTCTTTACCCGCGGGGTTCACGGAATAAGCGTTCTCAAGAACCTCCTTAGCCTCTTCTCTCCGCTCCTCCTGAATCAGAAGAGAAGAAAAAAGAACGGGCAAATTACTGAAATCCGGCTTCAGTAGTAAAACGGCCCTGAAACATTCCATTGCCTTTTCTGTTTCACCATCCTGGGCATAGAACAACCCAAGCCTGTAGTTCGCAAATAGATCATTAGGAGAAATCACTTTTAGTTTCTCAAGGGTTATCCTCGCGTTCTTTTCATCCTTTAACTCAAAATAGATCCTGGCAAGAAAGCTCAGCACACCGTTCCTGC
>JAUXHZ010000136.1 GCA_030621255.1 Candidatus Latescibacterota bacterium | reverse complement strand
GAAAAAAACTGAAGAAAAAGCTGAAACAGACATGAAAGATAAAATAGAAACAAAGGAAGATAAAATAGAAACAAAAGAGGAAGCTGTTCAGGAATCAGATGTCCCGAAGGATTCTGAAGAATCTTCCAAAGTTGAAGATGAAACAAAAGAAGGTTAATTCCTTTCTTTGCTGATTAATTATGAGCAACATTTTTGAAAGGAAAATGAGATTCAATGAGTGTTGAAAAAATTAAAAGTATGGTTCATGATCTGGCCTGTATGCTTGTGGATGAGCCCGGAAAAATCAAAATAATTGAGGAAGAACGCAATAACGCCATTATTGTTGTGATTTCAGTTGCCAAGAATGATGTCGGCAAAGTTATTGGAAAGAATGGGCAGACGGCTAAAGCATTAAGAGCGCTTGTGAACGCGGCCTCTACGCGTATGGGGAAAAAAGTACTTCTGGAAATTAGAGAATAGTACGGTTGGGAACTGTTGTTATGGGAGAATTCGCTAATCTTGGAGATATTGTTAATACAGTTGGGTTGAAAGGTGAAATTAAGCTTTTACCCGGTCCCGATTTTTGGTCAGACGCTCTTAAAGATGGGAAAATATATTTGGTTTCTTCTGATATGGTTCGAAGACCGGTTAATGTCGAGAAATTCAGAAGAAAGGGTAAAACATATGTGCTTAAGCTCGGATTTATTGAATCGATCAAGGATGCTGAGTTAGTGGTTGGTAAAAGACTTGAATTGTCAATGGAAGAACTTGACTTAGCATCTTATCCGGAACAGGCGCTGCCGTGTCAGTTGGTGGGAATGGAAATATTTTTGACGAATGGCGAGTTATTGGGTGTTGTTGAAAATCTTTCAAGCTCCGGAGGGCAGGACCGTTTGATTGTAAAAGGAAAGAAAAAATATATTATTCCTTATGTTTCAAAAATTGTCATTAGGGTGGATTATGACAAAAGGAGAATTGAAATTGATCCTCCTGAAGGTTTACTCGAACTTGAATGGTAAATTGTATTTATGACTAAAATGTTTTTTATAACGATTTTCCCGGAGATGTTTGCCGGTGTTCTGGATAGTGGAGTCTTAGGCGTCGCGTCGAAAAATGGTTTGGCTGAATATACGGTTGTGAATCTGAGAGATTTCGCGGTTGATAAGCATGGGTCTGTTGATGACTATCCGTACGGTGGCGGGCCGGGGATGATTCTTATGGCTCCTCCTCTAGTTGAAGCAGTAGAAAAAATTATTGGCGGAGATGATCTGGAGAATTCGGCAGTAGTTTTGTTATCCCCTTACGGGAAAGCTCACGGGCAGGAAACAGCAAGCGCACTGGCTGAAAAGAAGAAAATTGTGTTTATATGCGGACGTTACAAGGGGATTGATGAACGTGTTAACGATCTTGTTGTAACCGATAGAATTTCGATAGGCAATTTTATCATCAGTGGAGGAGAATTGCCCGCAATGATTGTCGCTGATTCAGTAATCCGTTATATCCCCGGGGTGTTAGGTGATTCATTATCAAGGGATACGGATTCGTTTTCTTCTTTGACAGGAGGAGATTGTCTGGACAGCGCTTATTATACAAGGCCGCAGGAATACAGGGGGCTGCAGGTCCCGGATGTATTGCTGTCCGGTAATCACAAGGAAATAGGGCAGTGGAGAGAACAATCTGCCAGAAACAGAACAACGCGTTATCGGAATGAATTTAAAAAGCAGGAATAAATGATTTTTCGATTTGGGGTTTTTGCCGTTTCAGTTTGGAAAACTCAGAGATTGGAAAGATCTATATATTCCGGACATAATTACTGAGAGCACAATAAATGATAAGGAGGCAAAATGGACATCCTGGATCAGGTATCAGCGGGGCAGCAGAGAGACGAGTTGCCGGAGTTTAATGTTGGCGATACAGTAGATTTGCAGGTGAAGGTCAGAGAAGGTAACAATATTAGAAATCAGAAATTTCAGGGTATTGTGATACAGCGTCGCGGGTCTGGAGGCGGCGAAACTTTTACGGTCCGCAAGGTAAGTCAGGGAATAGGCGTGGAACGTGTATTCCCGCTTCATTCGCCTAACCTGACATCTTTAAAAGTGATCAGAAGGGGACAGGTTAAAAGAGCCAAGCTTTTTTATCTACGTGACTTAAAAGGTAAAGCCGCAAAAGTTAAGGAAAAGAAGAAGTAAAGATGAGGAATAATCCTGCCAGCCGGAATTACTGCGCAGAATTACTAGCCTTTGATAAAGAGATCAGGCGTACTATTAGCGGTAAGCTGGCTGGTGTGGATGAGGCTGGGCGGGGAGCCCTCGCGGGCCCTGTTGTCGCTGCGGCCCTTATCTGTGATTTTCATGAAGAGTTATATGATGTACGAGACAGCAAACTCCTGAGCGAAAAGCGAAGAGAAGAACTCTACGAAATAATCATGAACAGGTGTACATGCGTTAATGTGGGAATTGTAGAGCCGGCAGTTATTGATAGCATAAATATACTTAACGCTACATTAGTTGCTATGAAAGAGGCCGTTGAGGGATTAGTTGTCTCTGCTGATTTTGTGATTGTGGACGGCAGGGATATTCCTGATATTGAAACACCGGCTGAACCGGTAACGGGAGGTGATGGAAAAAGTTTTATTATTGCTGCTTCATCAATTGTAGCTAAGGTCACGCGCGATAGAGTGATGAGGAAGTTCGGGAGAATATATCCCGATTACAATTTTATTTGCAATAAAGGGTACGGAACAAAAGAGCATCGGGACGTGTTGAAAAAGAAGGGCTATACGAAGATTCACAGAAAAAGCTTCAACTGTTCAGTATGATTAGTGTGGAGGTGAAGGGTAGAATGGGAAAGGTCAAAGACGGAGCTTTAGGTGAGAATATCGCGGCTGATTATCTTAGGCTTCGAGGGTACAAAATCCTTAAAAGGAATTACAGGGTGAGGCATCTTGAAATCGATTTGATAGCAAGAGATAAAAACTGTCTTGTATTTATTGAAGTGAAAACACGGAAAAATTACGCATTTGGAAGGGCTATCGAATCCCTCCCTTCCTGGAAAATTTTAAATATCAGAAAGGCCGCGCGGTATTATATTGTTCATCAAGGGGAGATTCCCGGTATTTGCGAGGTAAGGTTGGATTTTGTTGCTATTGATATAGATTGTGTTTGTGATAAAATGATTTTACAGCATATTAAGGGTGTTGCATAGAAAAAGCTTGATTTAGTAAATATCCGTTTCTATTTTATGTGATGAGGATACCGTTGATCAATAAGGAGGATAACGCGTGAACATAAGACGATTTTCCATTCTGCTGGTTTGTTTGTCCGTTGCTTTAGCCGGTTGTAAAGCTGTTAATGTGGTAAAGAAAGATATTCCAATAGAGGATATGGATTACCTTGATGATGAATATTTAGGAAGAACCGGATGGACAAAAGGTTACCTTGTTGATATTGGGCAAAATGGTGTTCTTGAACAGGATACAAAAGTAGAAATTGTAGAGCTCGATATGCACTGGAACGGTGCGGTCGGCGTTAAAGCGCCGGATAGTCGCAAGTACAGGCACGCCTTAGATCTGGAGAGGCCGGTTACAAAAGAAGCCTTTGAAAAAGCGATTAACGGACTTTTGTGGTTCGAAAACCCAACTAAAAGGTATAGAGAAAATCTCTGGAAGTATGGAAAAGAGATTGCCAGGGCGATTCTGGACCATCAATTGATAAAAGGGATGAGTACGGAAGCAGCACTTGATTCCTGGGGACCTCCAAACGAAATCGTCATGGAAAGCCAAGCAAGCTCAGAAAATGCTGTGCAGTGGATCTACATAGATCCCCGCGACGCCTTAAACAAATCTACTATAATTTTTGTGAATGACGAAGTAACAAACTGGAGTGAATAGACCGCCTGATTGTTTCTCCACGGTAATTTTGTCATTTATAAAAGAAAGCCCCCGCACGAAACGTGGAGTCGGATTATTCTGAAAACTCAAATTAATTATGAGCCCGCGATTCTTTTCAGAAGCATCCTCTCACTATTTCCGCAGGGACTCTATTGAAATTATACCTAAATTTTACTGTTCTGTCAATGATGCAACATATATTGTTTAGTCTTTTTTCTTTATCTGAAATATATAATCTTTTAAAGATGTTTTATTGCTGTTCTTAGAGAGGGGGGGGGAAGATTCCCTTTAATGTTGAAAAGAGGAAAAATAATAGTTTGTTTGACCGGCTAAGCAGAAGCCGCCGGGCTCGTTTTGCGGATTGTTACTAAAGAGGTTTAGAAACGGGAAAAATACTCATTGGCAATCTTTTTAGCTTTTCCTGAAAGCGCAAGAATGGCGATAAGATTTGGTATTGCCATTAGTCCAAGAGCTGTATCTCCAAATGCCCAAACCAGTTCAAGAGAAAATATTGCTCCCAGGAAATGAACAATACAGAATATTACTCTGTATGGGAAAATTGCTTTTTTGCCGAATCGAT
>JAUXHZ010000218.1 GCA_030621255.1 Candidatus Latescibacterota bacterium | reverse complement strand
TTCTTCTTATTTCTTCAAGAACAATTTTTCGTTCTTTCGCAAGTTCCTCAGATGGAAAAATGGAGTACAAAAGCATCTGGGACAGAATTTCCAATCCCTCTTCAGCAAGGTCTCTCCTTATAAGCATAAAATATATCGTCATTTCTTTCCTGGTGAAGGCGTTAAGAAAACCTCCAACATCCTCAACCCAACCACTTATCTGATCACGGGTGAAACGCTCCGATCCGTTAAACACCATATGTTCAATAAAATGAGAGATTCCTCTTGAGCGGGGAGTCTCATAGATTGAGCCAGCTCCTACTGATACCGCAATGCAAACAACATTCGACTCGGGATAAGGATCGAGAATAATTTCCGGCCCCCCGGCAATAAGCTTCACCTCAGCGCCTTCCTCTTTAGGCCCTGCGGCGCATGGAGTGAAAACCCCGCATAAAATAATTCCAAAAACAAGAGTCAGAATCACCAATAATTTAAGGGAATTCATTTTTTCCATAACACTCAGCCCCCAATGCAATTGCGTGTTAAAAAACAAGTTTATCATCCAAGAATATGTATCGCTCTGGAATTTACATCATCTGCAGCCTCAGCGAGGGCTTCCGAAAGAGTCGGATGCGGAAAAATTACATGCTCGAAATCCTCTGCTTTCATCCCGCGCTCAACGGCAATTATGCCCGCTGAGATAAGCTCGGTTGCCTGCGGACCGATTATGTGGACACCTCGCAGCCTTCCAGTCCCTTTTTCCGCTATCCACTTGACAAAGCCATCCGTTTCCCCTAGTCCCCGCGCTTTTCCGTTTGCGGAAAAAGGAAAAGTACCCGTTTCTATTTCAATTTTTCTATCCGAGGCTTCTTCCTGTGTAAGACCAACATGAGAAATCTCAGGAAGAGTGTAAATCGTTGAAGGAACAACAGAATAATCTATCTTAATATCCCGCCCAAGGGCATTTTCGGCGGCGACAATCCCTTCACGTGTCGCAACATGGGCTAAAAGCAATCCCCCGACAACATCACCAGCAGCAAATACACCTTTCACATTTGTTTCCATTCTGTTATTCACCTTGATACCCGTATTGACACTTTCAATCCCCAAATCTTCAAGGCCAATATTTTTCATGTTGGGAACCCTTCCAACTGATACAAGCACCAACTCAGATTCAATCTCTTTACCATCATCAAGATAAGCGATAACACTACTGCCCCCGCTGTCAAGCCTTTCAACTTTTCTGCCAAGATACGTTACAATACCTTTCCTCTTCAAAAAGGCATTCAGAAATCTGCTGATTTTACCGTCTTCACCGGCAATAAGTTGCGGAAGCATTTCAACAACTGTAACCCTGGTTCCAAACGCGCGAAATATTGAAGCGAATTCGCACCCTATAACACCGCCTCCAATTATGAGGAGAGATTCAGGAACCTTTTCCAAATCAAGAATATCAGAGCTGCTCAAAACCCGCTTGCCGTCAAATTCCATACCCGGAAGTGCTGCCTCTGAAGAACCCGTAGCTATAATAATTTTTTTACCTTTGATTCTTCCTTCCCCTTCGACATAAATCTCCCGGGCAGTAACTAATCTCGCTGCCCCTTTTACAAGATCAACCCCCCTACCCTTCAAGAGCCTTTTAATCCCGGAAACAAGATCTTCGGTAATCCTCTTTTTGTGAGACAAAAGACCCTTCATGTCAATCCTTAAAGAGCCTGCGAGACCTGTCTGGTTGCCACCGGCTGACTGCTCTATCAGATGTGCTGCCGCGTGCATAGTCTTCGTTGGAATACATCCCTTGTTCAGACAGATACCACCCAATTCTCCACGCTCCACAAGACAGACACTAAAGCCGATCTGGGAAGCACGAATCGCCGCAGGGTAACCGGCTGGCCCGCCTCCAAGCACAATAAGATCATATTCAACCGTCAATTCTTTCCTCCAAATCATATGAATTAAAAGGCAAAAGATTGCATTCCTATTTGCCCTCTTAACAATGCTCCACGAGTTAACATACTTAAATGCTATAATTTTTTCATGATCTCGCTGGCAATCGTGTTTTTCTGTATCTCTTTTGTGCCTTCGTAAATCTCGGCTATCTTTGCGTCTCTATAAAAACGCTCAACCTCATATTCCATGATATAGCCATAACCGCCGTGTATTTGAATAGCTTCATCAGCCACAAGCACAGCAGTCTTTGCGGCGACGTACTTGGCCATAGATGTAAGTTTTGGATCAATTCTTCCCTCATCAAAATTCCACGCCGCTTTATAGGTCAAGAGTTTCGCCGCTTCAATCATACTTGCCATCTTGGCAATCTTGTGTTGAGTAACCTGAAATTTGGCAATCGGCCTGCCGAACTGTTCTCTCTCCATCATATAGTTTATAGCTCTATCATAAGCACCTTCAGCTATACCAAGCGCGGTGGCGGCAATTTCTATGCGGCTTTCATCAAAAAACTCAAGTACCTGATAAAAACCCTTACCTTCTTTCCCGATAATATTATCGAGAGAAACTTTCACTTCATTAAAAGATATTTCCGCAGTAGAAGTCATTTTGATCCCCATCTTTTGCCCAACATCCTCTGTACTTAACCCTTCCACTCCGCTATCGACGATAATGTTAGCCATCCCCCTGTACGAGGGCTCAACATCATCATCAATCTGGCAGAGGACAATATAAAAATCCGCGATTTCCCCATTTGTAATAAATGTCTTTGTTCCGTTAATAACCCAGTTATCACCATCCCTGACAGCTCTTGTATCCATTCGTGTAATATCGCTCCCATGGTTCGGCTCGGTAAAGGCCCCCGCCGAGATCATCTTGCCGGAAGCAACCGCCGGCAAATAATCAGTTTTCTGTTTTTCAGAACCAAAACGCATGATTATTTCCGAGGCAAAATCAGAAAGAGCCACGGCTGTTCCAATTCCTGAATCCCTTCTGCAAAACTCTTCAACAACAAGAACATTTTCCATTATATTGAGTCCCGCCCCACCAAAATCCGCGGGAAAATGAAGACCGATAAACCCAAGTTCACATGCCTTTTGCCACACTGAACGAGGAAATGAATGCTCCAGTTCATGTTTTATGGCCAGTTCTCTGGTAAATTCACCCTTCGCAAATTTTCGGGCGGCTTCTTGTATATCCTTTTGTTCTGTAGTAAGTTCAAAGTTCATTTAACTCTCCTTTTGAAGTAAAACCCCTTTTCCCATAGCTTCTTGTTGCACTATCACCATCTATCTACTTTGTTTACTGCGGTTTATTGTTATCGGTCTTCTTCGTTCAAAGTTGCTGACAATTCTCCTTTT
>JAUXHZ010000335.1 GCA_030621255.1 Candidatus Latescibacterota bacterium | reverse complement strand
CATCCCACTCGGCGTCAACAAGATGCGAGAGAAGCTCATCAGCTGTGAATTGACTCTTTGCTCCCGTCTCCATAACGTTTCTGAACGCTCTTAGCATGCCCCGAAGTCTCATCTGTTCCAACTTATCCATTGTGGCATGATTGTTATTCATTTCTTTCTCCCTTATTCGTAGTAAAAACTTCCTCTTATGTTTTCATGCTCATTGATCTGACGACCTGCTTCCAACACTGAAAGGCTTTCCTTTTCGAGCTTATTCTCTAAAATATTCTTTATCCTTTTGTACGAATGTATTCCGTAATCAAGCGCTCTTGAGCAAGCTTTGTCCAATCTGTCCGGGCTATAACTTTTCGCCAGGCTCAATATCCCGAGACAGACCTTATATGCTTGTTCCGGATGTCTTCGTTTTGAGATGACTTTTACAATCATCTTTTCTGTGTTCTCACCTATCGAAGCCGCCCATTTTCGAAACCTCTCAGGATTCCAGTCGTCATAATAACGGTGGGCAGGAGGCATATGGTGATAAAGTGTTGTATATCCGCCCCTGGTCCGGTCTCTTCGGTGCTGAACTACACGGGTATTATCATAATAGATAGCTACGTTTCTCTCGTCGTATATCACCCTTACCCGCTTGCCCTTAAGCTGCCAAGGGACGCTGTAATAATGCCAATCATCGCGAAGTTCGATGTGATAGTTTATCTGTACCTTTAGCTCTTTGAAATGCTTCAGAGGATATCTTTCTATCGGAAGGCTTTTTAGCTCATCCTGCTCGACTTCTTCAAAGAGTTCCCTGCGCGATATTCCAAGACGCTGAAATGGCTTGTCATTATGACGTTCAAGAAGCGGCATAATTGCTTCATTAATTTCCTCTAATGAATAGAAGGTTTTATCCCTCAGCGGCGCGTATATCCTCTGATAGGCCAGCTTAACACCGTTTTCAGCAAGCGCCTTGTCACGTGGAGTGCCGGCTCTGGCGGGTAAAATAACAGTCCCGTAATACCCGGCAAAATCGTCAAACAGATCGTTTATCCCGGGTTCATATCTGTTGCTAGAGGTTACTCCACTTTTTAAATTGTCCGGGACTATGGCGGCAGGAACCCCATTAAAATACCACATCGCTCTTTCGTTAGATCTTAGCCAATCCTCCTTTTGCTGAGTCATCGTTGCCTCAACATAGGTCAACTGAGTTGCTCCAAGAACAGATACAAACACTTCAACCGCAGTCTCTTGCCCTGTTTTGGGATCAACCATCTTTAGCTTCTCCCCGGCATAATCAACAAACATCTTGTCGCCGGCCTTGTGATCGAGATGCATCCGCACATCTGTCGCATTCTTCCAGACCTGAAAATGATAACAGAACTGTGAATATCCATATCCTCTCGTGTATTTGCGGCTGTACTCTTCCCAGAGCAGATGTCTTGTAACCCCCGCCCTTTTTAACTCCTTCACATAATCAGGGAACAGCTTTACAAGCGCCCTGTACTTCGGCTTATTCCTCCTCCTGTTTTTCTCGAACAGGGCCAGAAGCTCGCTATCTGTCATCCGATCTACTTCCTCGATATTTAACCCGCTCGCGGAATAATCGCTCAAGTACTGTGAGACAACAGGCCTTGATACTTTAAACGCCCTTGAAATCTTTCTTTTACTCATTCCGCCCTCAACAGCTAAGCGGATAATTTTACGTATTTTTCTCATACTGATCCTCTTTCTTGACATATTTAACCCTCTCTCTTCTCTTAAATGCAAAGAGAGAAGTATATCTTATCTCGTAAGGAATAGAATACAATCCGACCAAATTATTATTCCGGGAAATACCCCAAAAAATGGTAAACTTATTTCCGGAATAGGTGGCAGGCTAAACCCGGAATGGGTGGCAGGTTATTTCCGGAATCGGTGGCAGGTTTGGTCCGGAATCTACACGCTCCACAAAACAGTACAACATACAGGGTTATAAATAATGTATATGGTCTGGATTATTTTACAGAGGAA
>JAUXHZ010000321.1 GCA_030621255.1 Candidatus Latescibacterota bacterium | reverse complement strand
TTTGTCCCCTTCCTCTTCATTCGTATACCAAATCCATTCAGATATATCCGACAGCCAGGCCTGCCCCCCTAAACCCTCCAGTTTCCGAATCAAATCCTGATTGCTGAAAATGCTGAGGCGGCAAAATATTTCTCCGATAACACCTATCAGCAACATCTCTTTCTCCCAATCCACAGGAACCGCTCTAAATTCCGCCCGCGCCCTCTCCAGAGAGAAAGTAAGCGCGTCCAGTTTCTTATTAAGAGGAATGGTCCTGTCCTCAACAACCTCACAAAAATCTTCAATGCTTTTTCTATGAACTTTGTCAACAGCCCCAGCTTCATTTTCATACGGTCGGTATTTATGAAGCATTTTTCTTAAAGCGTCACTTCCAACAATCCCCATCCATCCCAACTTCATAAACGATTCCAGCAAATCCCCTAAATCCCCGTAACCATCTTTACTTGAAGGAGAAAGGATCATTAAATCATCATACCCCATATCCTTAAAAACAAAACGCATAAATGGAGCATACTGTCCCAGGCGGCACGGCCCTTCCGAAGTGGGCATAAAAAATGCCGCCCGCGATGGATCAAAGCCGGGTTCCTCGGTTATTTTCAGAAAATTGCCGAGCGTAACCCTCGCGGGAAGACATTCCTCTCCAGCTGTGTGCCTCGAAGCAAGCTCGAGAGTCTTTTCGTCCCCGCCGGGAACCGGCTCCGCGTCTATCCCGAGATATTTGAATGCCGACGCAAAGGTTCTTGCCGCTCCGTAGGACATTCTCGGGATGTAAACCGTTCTCCCCTTGAGAGATTTCTTTTTCCCGCCCACCATCTAAGAACTCCTTTACTATCAAGGTAAGCCTCACACCGCGTCATAATACCGGCATCGTTGCTATGCGAATCGAACTGCAGCGTAAGAAATGGTTTCGAGGTAACCTGTTTTACATACGATTTAACATACGAATCAGGGCCGCACTTGAAATTTGTTATATATATCAGGTGAAGGTTCTCTTTACCATCCACATACCGTGCTGACTGCAAAATGGCGCGGCCATAGTTCCAAAACATATTATATCCGACATCCATAACATCAATCCCCTCCAACGGGAGGAAAAAGCATGGAATTACATTTATTCCGTAATAATCTCTGAGTTTTCCGGGGGTTCCCATATTGGCCTCGGCGTCCATTATATTATATGGCCGGCCAACCAGCACAATTCCCAACTCGTCACTCTTGTTTAGAATATCAAGGGCGTTGCTGCCGGCAAGGGAAAGTTCACGGCGAAACAGTTTCTGGGCTGTATACCCCAGCTTTACGGCCTCTCTATGCCTCGCTCGCTTCACGCCAAATGGTTTCGCGAATTTCCACAGTTCTTTCTCGACAAACGCCTCTCCCTCGCGGAAATGAACCGTTGGATCCGCGATAAAGTCACGCCGCCCGCGGAAAGCGGGGGTACTGCGGAGAATAAAGGGTAAGGTCTGTCCCCATGGACAAAGAAAGGACTTAACTTCGGATGTATCTGTCTCTGAATCAATAACATTGGGTATTAAAATAGAATCCAGCTCCTCTTCCAGAAGAGAAACTGCGTGACCGTGAGCAATTTGAATCGGAAAACAGGGATCAGCAACGATAGAACCGATCCCCATGTGGACAATTTCCCGGTTAGTGTCAATACTTGTTATTACTTCAAAGCCCATCGTTCTGAGATAAGTGCTCCAGAAAGGGTGCCGGTCATAATAATACATAGCCCTCGGCAGCCCGATTCTCGGAGCCCGGTTCTTCCCTTTCCAGGAACAATCAATATCTTTTTCGAGTTCTTCGCTAACCGCCTCTACGGCATCTCTAGTCAACAATTCTTTATAGAGAGACATCAGGTCCGGAATAACCGCTTTCTTTGAAATCTCGGCCCGTTTGCGATAGCGGCTGCATTTGTCCCCCCAGTAGGTACGTTCACCTACAACGGTAAATTCCTGAATATTGCAATAATTCGTACATCCTTTGCACGTAAATTCCTTTATGCTGTAGTCTATTTCACTTATATCATAACCCCTGAAGGTTGTTTTCGATTCGAGCGCCTGGACCTTTTCTTTGGCGAGCAGCGCGGACCC
>JAUXHZ010000222.1 GCA_030621255.1 Candidatus Latescibacterota bacterium | reverse complement strand
TTATAGAAGCTCCCACGATGGAGGACGCATTATCGCTTCTTGATGGGACCCCGTATATTACACCGGCTTTCGCGGCGCTCGATGATTATAAAGAGAGGAAGACACTTTTTCCCATTGAGACCTCTCTGGAAATCGATTACTACAGAAGGTTAAAGGAAAAGGTGGAGAAACTGGACAGAAGGGACAGGCAGATAGCCGGCAGGTTAATCGGCATTGAGATCGACCAAAAAAATATAAATTGGCTGATGCGCCTGAAATTCTATTACGATATCCCGGTTGCCGATCTGCTTGATTATAATATCCCCGGGGGGCGTTCACTTGACCGTTCGAAATTAATTAAGGTTTTTCAATGTGAGTCGATAGAGAATTCGCTCTCTATCGCCCTTGAACAGTTTCTTGGAAAGGCCTCCGGGTTCTTTGCAGGGAGCAAACAAGGCGGCAAGCTGTTTATTCTTGAAATAATTCTTTGGAATTATCTTGTCAGTGAAGCGAGAAAAACACTTGGAGGATTTCCCTTTACAATCGGGACGATTCTGGCTTATCTGATACTTAAACGAGCTGAAGTACGTAATCTTATTACTATATTGAACGGCAAGGTTCTGGGGATGAAACGGGAAGATATTGAGGGGCATTTAAGGGTTCTATTTTAAGGTGCCGGGATGTTTACACCGCAAAAGATGCATCAGATAAATGTTGTTGTTTTCGAGTCCAGGCTCGATGAAGTAGCAAGAGCTATCACGCGTCTTGGTATTCTGCATCTTGTACATCTGGATGAAGAGATGCCATGGACAAGAGAACTGCAAGACTGCGATGCTGAAAAAGTGGGAAGTGAAATTGAAATCCTTCGAGATCGCATTTCGATATTGATGAAGGAGTTGAAGATAAGGGAGATTCCCAAGGCCACCGGCGATGAATCGATTAATGAATTTACAGAGCATGAGCTTGAAGGAATAACTGCCAGGATTGCGTTACTTGAATCCGAGACGGAAGAACTTGTAAGCAAACGCAAGGAACTTGAGATTCGTTTTAATCAGCTTCGCGGCATTTTCAGTGAATCCGCTCCTCTCCTGGGGTTGGGGATAATGTCGTCTGAGGAAAAGTACAGATTTCTGGTGGTTCGATACGGGCGTATTCGCCATAACAATATGGGGTATGTAAACGAAAAAACCACTCCGCTTGCTGCAGTTGTTCTAACTCTTGAAAGAAGGGGGGAAGAAGACGTAATTCTCCTTATCGGTTTGAAGAGGGACAAGCTCAAAATAAAGCGGATTCTTCGTGAAGCAGCTTTTGAAGAAATGGCGATACCGTCCGACGGAGATGCAAATGCCGGTAAAGAGGCAATGGAGGGAGGAATACGCGAGAAGATAGGCAGGATCGAAAAGGAAATAACCGGGGTTGGGTTAAAGCTGGGAGAGATTAAAGAGAGAAATGCTTCTTTACTTATCAAGTACTATCAACTGCTGCGTATTGGAGAGCTTTTTGTAAGAGTGAAGGGATATATGAAAAGAACTAACAAGACATATCTCTTCTCCGGCTGGATTCCGAGTTCCAGAAAAGATTTCGTCAAAAATGAAATCCTGAAAGCTGCCGGCGGACAGGCGATTATTGAGATAGTCGCCCCCAAAGAGGTTGCCGGAGTAAAAGAAGGCAAGGTGAAAGTTCCTGTTCTGTTTAGACATCCGAACTTTCTGCGCCCCTTCGGAATGCTTGTGTCAAGTTACGGAGTGCCGGGTTACAAAGTGATAGATCCTACTTTGCTTGTTGCCGTCAGTTTTTTGCTTATGTTTGGAATGATGTTCGGGGATATTGGACACGGGGCCGTGCTTTGTGTGATTGGATGGCTGACAGGATTTCGTAATAGAAAAACGAGTAAGGCAAAGAATCCAGCCATCCTTGTGGGAAGGCTGGCCTTTTACTGCGGGATTTCGTCAATAGTCTTTGGAATTTTATTCGGCAGTGTTTTCGGGCTTGAGGAGCTGATCGGCGGGCTCTGGCGGAAGCCGATGCATAATGTGATCTATTTCTTTAAAGTAGCCATCTACTTCGGGGTTGCTATGATAAGTGCGGGGATTGTCCTTAATATCATAAATGCCATCCGCCAAAGGGATTTTAAGGCCGTTTTCTTCGATCACGCGGGTGTTATAAATGCGGCAATGTACTGGTGCGGAATTGCGGTAGTCTCCGCGTTCCTCGCCGGCAGGCCGATATCCGCCAAACTTCTTGCGGGCGGAATAGGAATTCCTTTGGTATTGATATTTTTAAGGGAGCCGATTGCGGCCGTTGCCGGAAAACGAAAGCCGCATTTCGAGCAGGGAGTATTTACATACCTGATGGAAACTGTTATCGAGATAATGGAGATTGTTACCGGATATCTCGGCAACACGGTTTCGTTTATCCGTGTGGCCGCTTTTTCTCTTGCTCACGCGGGGTTGTTTGTCGCGATATTCAGCCTCGTGGATATGGTAAAGGGGGGAAGCGGAGGTGTTGTTTATTCAGCATTGATATTGATTTTCGGGAATGCTGTAATTATTGCTCTTGAGGGGTTGGTGGTTACCATTCAGGCTATTCGATTGGAATACTACGAATTCTTCAGCAAATTTTTTGTTGCCGGCGGAGTTGCCTACAAGCCGATAGGAATGGAAGATAACTCCAGCCGGTAAAGATGAAAGGAGAAACGAGTGATGTCGTTGCAGACACTACGCAGAAAGAGAATGAGGAAGTGGATTACTATTTCAGCCGGGGCGGTATTCGCGGTGGTATTAATGGTTTTTATTATAACACTTACGAGTACGGCGGCGCAGGTTTATGGACAGTCCCCTAAAGAGGATTCACACTCTGTCGCGAAAGAGGAATATTCAGACAACAGGGCAAAGATAATTATGTGGGGGTTCGCGGCCGCGGCATTCTCGACGGCAGTTGGAAGTGTCGGCGCCGGTATAGCTGTCGCCTACGTTGGTTCAGCAGCCCTTGGCGCGATTGGAGAAAAGCCTGAGCTGGCTGCCAAAGCTCTAATATATGTAGGGCTCGCTGAAGGAATTGCTATTTATGGGCTAATTATTTCTATTATGATTTTAACTAAATTGTAATTAATGACATGAAGAAAAGTTTAAATGGATTATCTTTGTTTGGTGAAAAGGCTGGTAATATTTAATGCGGTTTTATGTGATTGCGGATGAAAACACTGTCGCGGGATTTAAACTTGTGGGGTTGGAGGGGGAGATCGTAGATACGGCTGATGA
>JAUXHZ010000112.1 GCA_030621255.1 Candidatus Latescibacterota bacterium | reverse complement strand
TCATCATTATATTACTTGGTTCAAGCGCTTATTGGGTATGACATGCAATCAGATAATTCTAATGTATCAAGATGAAGATTTAGCAAAACTAAATGATGTTGTTATAGAATTTTGGGTTGGACATTTTGAACTATATTCAATAAAAATATATCAGAATTTTTTAGTTACTTTTTAGTTACTATTGTGTTCCTCTATTAAATTCCTTTGATTTCACCCTTTCCTATGATATTTTTCATTTCAAAGCCTTAGCAAGGCACCCGATAGAACAGAGAAAGGAATACACAAAATGCCGACATATCATTACGCCTGCGACAAATGTGGAAATGAATTTGAGATTTCGCAGAATATTACCGATCCTCCAAAAAAACGCTGCCCGAAATGCCGCGGTAAAATCTACAGAGTGATATATCCTGTTAACCATATTCTTAAAGGTTCCGGATTCTACAAAACAGACTACAGAGATGAGGATTTCTCAAAAAGAGAAAAAGAGGAAAAGAAACAGGGATCCGATAAAGAAAAAACGAAAAAACCGAAAACCGACAACTCTAAAAAAGAAGTGGCGAAAAAAGCAAAATCAAAATTAAAGAACGCTGTTTAATTCGAACACTATTTTCAAAAAACATTCTTAATTTCACTAAAAAGCCTCCCCATCCGGGGAGGCTTTGGATTTGTCAATCTTCCTTATAAAACTCAACGCCTGAATTCAGTTATATCTCTTTCATAGTGTCGTTGATAATCTTCAGCGCTTTTCCAATTTCTTCCTCGCTTACATTCAGCGGGGGACGGAATCTAATTGTCAAAGGGCCGCACTTGAGAATAAACAGATCATTCTCGAAAAGCTTATCGACAAGTTTGTCCCTCGTCTCGCTGTCTTTGAGATCAAAAGCGCAAAACAGCCCTAGCCCTCTGGCATTGGAAATTATATCCGGGTTCTCATTCTGGATCTTTTTTAAACCATCCTGAAGCAATTTGCCCATCTTTGCGGCGTTATCAACAAGGTTCTCCTGCTCTATTACTTCAAAGATCTTTTTGGCCCTATACATATCCACAATGTTGCCGCCCCAGGTGGAGTTGATACGGCTTGAAACCTTAAAAACACTGTCAACTTCATTAAGACGGTCACTCGCCATAATTCCGCATACCTGTGTTTTCTTTCCGAAAGCCAGGATGTCAGGATTTACGCCATAATTCTGATGCGCCCACATCTTACCTGTAATACCGCCTCCGGTCTGGATTTCATCAAAGATCAGGATAATTTCATTATCGTCAGCGATCCGCCTGAGCTCCATGAAAAATTCCTTACGGAAATGATTGTCTCCCCCCTCACCCTGAACAGGTTCAATAATAATGGCGGCTATATCATCACCATCTTCCGCGATAATTTTCTCAATCGATTCAACAGCCCGCCTTTCCGCCGCTTCAATCTCTTCTATATGCTCCTCAATAGGAAATGTGATTTTTGGATTTTCTATGCGGGGCCAGTCAAATTTGGGAAAGTAATTAATTTTGGCGGGGTCGGTATTTGTTAGAGACATCGTGTATCCCGTGCGCCCATGGAAGGCTTCCTTGAAATGGATTACCTTCTGTCCCTTTTCTCCTTCAAAGCCTTTTGCCTTATTTTTACGAACCTTCCAGTCAAAAGCAGCCTTTAGGGCATTCTCTACGGCAAGGGCACCGCCACTTACAAAAAAGAGGTTCGGGAGATAATCAGGAACGGCGACCTCGGCGAATGTCTCGACGAACTCCGCCATTTGAGTGGTATATAAATCAGAGTTAGAAACTTTATTAACTGCAACCTTGGCCAGCTCACCCAGAAAATCATCCTGCATAAGCGCGGGATGATTGTACCCAATCGCACTGGAAGCAAAGAATGTAAAGAAATCAAGATACTCCTTGCCATTCAACGAATTAACTAACCAGCTTCCATGGCTCTTTTCAATATCCAAGACGATCGGATAGCCATCAACCAGCATATGGTTTTTCAGAGTTTTGTGAACATCTTCCGGAGAAACCACTATGTTTTTACCGTAATTAATATCACTCATCAAACACCTCTCAAGGATAAATGACCGTACCACAACGATTTACAGCACTACACCCTATGCCTATACTAATATGAACATAAATAGTATATAAACTTTACCTTAATTTATCAATCCAAATTGTTAATATATTTAATTGATTGGCTATTCAGAACCGCAAATATAAACAGAGCAGGAAAAGGGGCAAAAGTTTTTAACTTACCTGCAGTAAATTCTTATGCCCCTTGATCCCAAATGAGGTGGCCTCGCCACTTCACGCTCCCAAACCATTCCTGCGCCCCCGCTCACAGGAATTAAAACCGTTTAAATCTTTCCCGCCTGTCTTCAGGACAAAAACGATGTGTATCAACAAGCCGGGATTTATCGTCGAAAACAAATTCAATTCCTAATTCAAGATATTTCCAGTGTTCTCTTACACGTCCATATCCATATACTCTATAACGATGTATAGGGAAACCGTGCTTCTGGTAAATATCAAGTTTGTCATTCTCCCATTGCTTTACAAGATTATGGTAACGCAAGAGTCTTCGTCCTCTTGTGCCTCGGATGGTAATAGCCTCTGATGTGGAAGTTAACAGGGCTATCAGAGCCAAGCCAAAAAATACACGCCTGACCATTATTCTCACTTCCTTTCCCGCTGTTTAACCAAAAGTTGTTGCTTCTTCAACCCTGCTGTGTTCTATTATACCATAAAATTGACAGTAATTACAAGTAGGGAGATAATATTTCGGAAGGTTTCCTGTTATGTCCGATAATTCCTCAAAAGGGGCAATGCCTCTGCCCTTTGTAAGATTCCTGCTTGTTCTTCTTTTTGTCTTCTGGTCAATAGCCTTTACCGCAATTCTGCATCTAAGAGAACTCTTTACTCCCCAGCGGCTGATACTGGTTCGTTTTTTCCCGGTATGCATCATCTTCATAACTTATCTAACTATAAACAAGCGCCGGAGAATTGAAAGTCTTGAAATCTTAAAGAAATTTCCCGTTAGAATCATCTCGATGGGAGGCTTTGGAATTGCAGGATACCATCTCTTTCTATATCTTGGGCAGAGCGAAATCAAACCGGGCGCGGCAGCCCTAATAACCACTCTCTCACCCATCTTTACTTTGATTCTTTCCGTACTCCTGCTTAAAGTACGAGTTCCTTTCAAGAGAATAGCCGGGATCATAATCGCCTTTACCGGTATGTACTGTATTATCCAATGGGGCAGAATCGGGCTTGGAAATATAACTGATATCTCAAACGCCGAATTACGGTACGCTCTAATCTTAGGGTTGGCTCCCATATGCTGGTCACTATATACTATAATCGGCAAGACGCTGACTAAGCATTATTCCCCTGTAACGATAAGCAGCCTCTCAATTATTATAGGCACAATCCCTTTTATTTTCTTCGCTGACAGCAATTTTTTCCAATCTATAGCCCGGATGAATTCAACTCACTGGCTGGCGCTCGCTCATCTGAGTATCCTATGCACAATGGCAGGTTACTGGATATGGAATATTGCATTAAAATATCTACCGGCAACCTCGGTAGCTTCCTTTATTTATCTTAACCCGCCATTGGCCGCTCTTTTCGGCTGGCTTTTCTTTGATGAAGAAATCACCATCTTCTTTATCGCGGGAAGCGCAGTAATACTCCTTGGGCTCTATCTGACACAAAAAAGAAATAATTGAGTCTGTTCCGTAAACCCTCTTTTGAGAATTGAATATATGCAATATGCCGGAGATAAGCTGATTATCGGACCAGCACTGACAAGTAAAAAAATCATTGCTTCCATAAAGCCAAATGATATAGGGTATTACTGATACAGTCACTATAGTTCTACCCGGCGTTCATTGTGGATATATTTAAGGGGTATAAATGGCAACAGGGAATAGTTCAAACCGCGGTCAATGGGGATCCAATATCGGATTTATTCTGGCGGCGGCGGGTTCTGCTATAGGACTGGGAAATATCTGGAGATTCCCATATGTAGTAGGAGAGAATGGCGGCGGCGCTTTTCTCATCATTTACCTTTTCTGTATTCTTCTTCTGGGCCTCCCCGTTATGCTGGCGGAACTTACTATCGGCAGATACAGCCGGAAGAATCCCGTTGGAGCCTTTGAATCAGTAAAGCCCCGAAGCCGATGGAAAATCGTCGGGTTTCTTGGTGTTATTACCGGAATATGCATTCTGTCATATTATTCCGTTGTAGCCGGATATACTCTGGGGTACATAGGCAAAACTCTGGCAGGCAATCATGGAAGTTATCAATCCTTCTCATCAAATCCTCTACCGGCGCTTTCCCTCTTTATCACCTTTATAGTCCTGACCGTACTCGTAGTTCAGGGCGGAATAAAAAACGGCATAGAAAGATGCTCAAAGATTCTCATGCCGGTACTTTTCTTCCTTATGATAATTTTGATAATCCGTTCAATAACACTGGATGGCGCAGGGAAAGGACTGGCGTTCTATCTTAAACCCGATTTCAGCAAGGTGACGGGAGATACATTTCTCGCGGCAATCGGACAGGCGTTCTTTTCTCTTAGTCTCGGCATGGGATGCATGATTACATACGGTAGTTATCTTCCGGAGGATTCAAATCTGCTACTTAACGGCGTGTCGGTTGCCGCCTTTGACACACTTATAGCTCTAATGGCGGGACTTTTGATATTCCCTGCCCTTTTCGCGGCCGGGATGGACCCTGAGGCCGGCCCGAGCCTCGTTTTTGAAGTTCTCCCGAAAATATTCTCACTAATGCCCGGGGGAAATATCATAGGCGCATCCTTCTTCCTGCTTCTTTCGATCGCGGCTTTAACCTCAACAATATCACTTCTTGAAGTCGCAACAGCCTATTTTGTTGATGAGAAAGGATGGCTAAGAAAAAAATCTGTCTGGTTTATAGCCCTTATCGTTTT
>JAUXHZ010000329.1 GCA_030621255.1 Candidatus Latescibacterota bacterium | reverse complement strand
CCTTTTCAAAATAGCAGTAGTCTCCCGCAGGCGGGTCCGGTATCGGGCTCGCGGAGAGAGGCGCCCCCTTTGCGGGGTAACCGCTCGATTTCCCATTCTCATCTTCTATCATAGTGTACGGAACGAAGCAGAACTTGATCTCTATTTTGCGAGGACGCCCCATATTGTGCTTCAGAAGGAAGGAACGCAAAATGTCTTCCACAATCCTATCACTCCTTTTGTGCGGCAGAATCAGGTGTTCGGGATAATTGCTGTCATTTACCAGGAGCGCTGATCCGCAAAAGGAACATTTCAGCATTTTCTGGCCGGGGTGTACCCTGTTTTCACCGCCGCAAAGTTCGCATTTTACAATCATGATTACTCTTCTTCGATTTTTTCACCACAGTTCAAACAGAATTTTGTTCCCGGAGGGAGTTTGACGCTGCAGTGTGGACATATCAGATCTTTACCTACCGTTTTCCCGCAGTTTGAACAGAATATTGCTTCGGTTGGGAGCTCCGTTTGACAGTGGAAACATTTGTTAACTGTTATAAGCTGCGCGCCGCAATGTTGGCAGAATCTGGAATTCGAAATAACTTCATTATGGCAACGCGGGCATTGCGCCTTTGTTGATGCTGTATCAGCCTGAATCGGCGAAGCCGTGTTAACGGATTGGGTTAGCATGCCCGGTATCATCATGCCAAGCCCGGCTCCAACGCCAATCCCCATTCCTCCAGCAGCCGCTCCTCCGGCTCCTCCGCTTCCACTTCCAGACGCGGCGTCACCCATTGCCTTTGCCGCCTTAAATTTAAAGAAACTGTCGAGATTGCCGACGGCTTGGAGGCCGCTTCTTTCATCAATCATCTTCTGAACTTCGGGGGGCGGAGTGATAGAATTAATAAAGAGATCGGCCAATTCCATTCCGTATTTCGAGAAATCGTTTTTCAGCCGGCCCCGTATTTCAACCGCGAGTTCATCGTAGTTTTCCGGAAGGCTGAATATCGTATCGAGCTGTTCGCCGAAAAGATCATTTATTCTCGAGACAATTACATCTCTTAAATAGTTGTCGATCATTTCGCTGGTAAATACTCCCTGGGTTCCCACTACGTGGTTTATGAAAAGAACAGGTTCTTTTATTTTGAATGTATAGAGTCCGAATGCTCTTAATCGTACCAATCCCAGCTGGCTGTCTTTGAACGCGACAGGGTCTTTTGTCCCCCATTTCTGATTTAGAAATGTTTTCATGTTAATAAAGTATACTTCAGTCCTGAATGGGCTTTTAAAGCCCCATGGGAGTGCGAGAATTTTTGTTAATATGGGCATATTTTTGGTTGTGAGGGTATGCCGGCCGGGGCCGAATATGTCAAGTCCCTTGCCGTCCTTGAAGAAAACCGCGCTCTGATTATCGCGAACAATAAGCTGCGCTCCCATTTTTATTTCTGCTGATCCTTCCGGGGGCAATCTATGTACAATTTCTTCCCCTGTTTCATCAAACCACTCTAAAACCTCCATAAACTGGGACATATTTACTCCGTTCTCTAATACTCGGGTAAGTTCGCGGGTTTATTCTCCGGTAACTTTGGGTTGCCCGTATGATCTCTTTTGTCGGCAAAATTGCTGAATATATAAATAGAAACATTTGATTGTAGAGCAAATGAAGTGCCAAAATTTTGCAGCCGCCGGAATTAACGATGAAAAGTTGATCAGCCGCAGCGCCGGCATTTTGGCGACTGCTGAATAAGAATTTGCGGAAAAGGAGTTACATGATCATAGATTATAGTCTTGTAATTTCTGGTTAATTATGATAAAAGTATCTGAAGATGGGGCAAATACAAGACAAGGGATATATTAAACAAAGGCAATCCAAGGATGAAAGCGGTAGTTTATTCTAAAAATTTCGCTAAAATTTGTACAATATTTCTGTCAGAACAGGCCAGAGGATTCTGTAAAATATACAACCATGTACTCAAGCGAGGCGGAAAAGGAGTTCGGTTCCACTTAGAAGGATTGTGATGTTATCGAACTATACAGCGGGGAAAGT
>JAUXHZ010000090.1 GCA_030621255.1 Candidatus Latescibacterota bacterium | reverse complement strand
TGGCGCGTTGATGTTCGGTAATTTAATCAACGAATGCGGCCGGACCGACAGGTTGGCAGAAACGGCTAAGAACAGCATGATCAATATTGTTACAATTTGTCTGGGGCTGGCTGTGGGGTCAAAACTGCAGGCTTCAGAATTTTTAACTATCCAAACAATTGGGATTCTCCTTCTAGGGCTTGTAGCTTTTTCTATAGGTACCGTTGCCGGACTTTTTATGGCAAAATTGATGAACAAATTTTCCAAAATAAAGATCAATCCGCTAATTGGCGCAGCGGGTGTGTCAGCCGTTCCAATGGCGGCTCGGGTCGCGAACAAGGTCGGATTGGAAGAAGACCCTCATAATTTCCTGATGATGCACGCTATGGGGCCAAATGTTTCGGGTGTAATTGGTTCTGCCGTTGCCGCGGGTGTTTTGCTGGCTTATTTCGCGTAAATAGATTTGAGCAACAAATTCTTCTCTATACTTCTATCTTTACAGTTGTTTCATGATAGAAAATGATGATACCCGGGTTTCGTCGGGATTTCCCGCGGCCTAGGATTATTTCAGGCGGGGGGTTGACAAAACGGAAAATCAGGATAGAATTATTAGTGGTTGGGCAGGCGCACGGGAGAGCATGAAAGAGAGAGCCCAAATTGGATGGTTCGAGCATAGTCCCGAAGGCCTGCACTAGATTCCTATATTGGAAGCGCCACGGATTTTCAAGAATGTGTGAAAACCCGTGGCGTTATTTTTTAATAGTGCTTTTTATAACTATTTTTTGGGGGGGATCTCTTTTTGCAGATTAAGTTTGGTAATTATCAACAACATTTTTAAGAATTTCCATTTCCTGTTCAACCCTGTCAACCCAGTCGATGAAATATTCTTTGCTGAAACTTGCCGCCTTTTTCGAGAGGCGTTGTCTGAGCTCATTATCTTTTATAAGAAGAGACAGTTTTCCGGCAAAATCGTCAATATTCGAATTTTCAACCAAAAGGCCGGTTTCACCATCGCGGACAACTTCGGATGTGCCGGCAACATTGTATGCTACAACAGGAAGCCCGCAAAGCATTGCTTCGCAGGTAGGCATGGCCATATTTGTAAGTTCGCTTGTTCCCGCGAAAATATCACATGCTTTTAAAAGTTCCGGAACCCGCTCATAGGGTACAGCGCCGGTAAAATGAACCTTTTTATCCAGGCCGAGTGTTTTGGTTTTCCGGATAAGATATTCCTTCCTGGATCCATCCCCGATTATCACAAAAGAAACATTTCTTATTGTTTTTTCGCTTAACCTGGCGGCTGCTTTCAGCAGGTGATCTATTCTTTTTAATTTGATAAACCTTGAAAGTGTAACGATCAGAATATCATTTTCAGGCAATCCCATTGATCTGCGTATCCCGTTTTTGTCAATCTGTATTTCCGCCCATTTCAGATTCATTCCATTCTGCAGGAATGATATCCTGTTCTCAGGTATTCCACGGCCGGCAAGGGCTTTATTCCCCAAGGTTCCATCGTTTAAAACAATGTAATGATCAACGGGGTAACGCAGTGAGTTAATCTGATCGAAATTAGAATACCAGTATTTTAACGGAGAAAGTTTCTCTCTGCCCAATTGCATTACACCAAAGAGTTTAACGACGGCGGGGATTCCAAGTTTACGGCCAACCTCGCTGATCGGTTTAATTGACTGATGGGCAAACCCCAGAATAAGATCTGGTTTAATCATTGCGGCAATCGATTTAAGCCTGGCAGTTACTTTATAGGGAAAATATGTGGAAATGAGAGATCTCGCAATTGGTCCCGGCATCTTCTCAAATGAACTGACAATATTGGGGTAGGTGTATGTGATGATACCGATTTGTTTATGGTTATTGTTATGCCCTGCAGATTCAGGCTTTAAAAGAAATATTTCGATACCTGACGAACGGAGTTTGTTGCTGAAGTGTAATTCATCGGGGACACCGCAGCCTTCGCCGATTGACCAGAGATTCTCCCAGATCGATAAAATTAATATTTTTTTCAGCTCTTTTTTACTCATCTTTTAAGAGGATACTTTCTATTTAAGCCTTTTAATTTTTTCCACCAGTTTTTCAGGTTCAATAAACCCGATAATTCTCAGATTATTGACCTGTTCCCCTTTGCTGTTAAAAAAGAGGATAGTCGGAACTCCCCTGATGTTAAATTCTTTTTTGATTTTCTTACTGCGGGGATTGGAATTTGTAAGATCCACCCTTATTGCAATCATCTCTCTCGCGAGAATCATTACCTCCGGATTTGAAAAGGTTTTGTGTTCAAGCTCATGGCATGGGATGCACCAGGCTGCAGTAAAATCCATCATAATTGGTTTACCGCTCAGTCTGGCTTTGCTGAATTCTGCTTCAGTATATGTTACCCATTGTATATGAGAGCCTTCTTTAGATTCGAATATTGGTCCCCCGGGGCGTGTTACGAGAAAAACGGCGACCACTAGCCAGATAAGACTTATAACTTTTTTTATAATGTTAAATATTTTACCGCTATTTAATGTTTTTACAATCCAGCCAAGATAGATGCCCGCAGAGAGAGCTGTTAGAGCGTACCCCGTGTATGTGATTTTCGAACCGAGAAGATACCTGGTAAAATAAAATGCCATCAGGATAAGAATAAATCCGAAAATCTGTTTCACCCAGTCGAGCCATTCACCCGAACGCGGTAGGCGGGATATACTGCCGGAAACAGTTCCCAGAATAATGAATGGAATGCCCATCCCCCATGCCAGAGTAAAAAACATAATAAATCCAAGTGTGGGATTTCCTGTTTTACCAACGTATGTCAACAAGCCGAGGACAAATGGCCCGATGCACGGCGCGGCCACAATTCCGACGGTTAGGCCCATAAGTAGGGCGCCAAGGGTTCCCTTCCTGGCTGACCCCGTTCTTTTCATGACAAACATAGGCATTCTGATTTCCCAGAGACCGAACATTGATGCGGCAAGCCCTACGAGAATAAGGGCTATAAAAGAGATAACCCACCGGTTTTGCAGGGCCGCTCCCAATATACCTCCGGTAAGGGCCGCGATGACTCCGAGAACGCTGTATGTAATAGATATTCCCAATACGTATAGAAGGGATAATCCGAACGCCTTTGCTCCTTTGCCTTCCGCCTGGCCTCCAAAGAAACTGATTGTTATCGGTATAAGGGGGTAGATACATGGAGTGAGATTAAGAGCGAGTCCGCCGAGAAAAATAATTAGAAGGGAAAGTAGAATGCCCCGTTTTTCTATCATTTCGGTGACGGATTTTTTGTCTCCCTCTTGTTTCCTGGCAGCGGCATCTCTTTTTTCCAGGTTTTCCCCGTCGTCGGCATGGCCGGACATTTTTTCAATATCTTTAATCACGGGCTCGCCATTTTTGTCCGTGAAAGGGGGTGTTGAGAATATAGCTTTGTTGATTTCTTCGGGCTGTTTGTTTTGTTCCGTAACAGTCAGGTCTATTTCCACCCTTGAGTCTGCCGGCTGAAGACAGGTCATATTGTTGCATCCCTGATAGTTAAGGGTGACAATAATTTTGTAATTCCCCGGTTTGATATCTTCGTGAATTTTAAAGAGTATTCCGAATGTTACCTGTCCTTCATAAAGCGGGAGTGGGGAGTCGCTTATTTTCAGTATCTTTTCTTCTGCTTCAGGATAGAGAGTTTTGACTGCTATTATTCCATCCGGCATTTTTACTTTAAGGAGTGTAGGGATCATGTAGCTATCGGGGGGAGAAGGGGAATTTATGTGCCAGCCATCCGTTATAAAGGCGGTTATTGCAAGGTATCCGGATGATCCACTATGAAAAGCGTTCTGTGAGATGTGCCCCTCTGTAGTGACAAGAGTTTGATGTGTAGAAAAAAAATTCTGTGTTTTGCTTGTGATCGGCGCGAAAAACAGAAAAGCGATTAATATAATCAGGATTTTATTTTTGTATTTTGCGAGGCTGGTCATTAGTATCCCTTTATTTAAAATAATGTTATAGATCAATTTTGAAAATTAACCGAATTTTTTTATACAAATGTATAAAATTTGTATATTATTGTAAAACTTATAGTAATAAAAAGTTTCAGTAAATACAAGATTTCTTGATTGTTACCCCGTATGTTGCAAATTGTTGCTGGAGGGTTTTATGGATGAAAAAATTAGGAAAATGCATCTTGTTAGACATGGAGAATCTGCATGGAATGTCCAAAGGCGGGTTCAGGGAAACTCGATGAGAAACGCGCTTAGTGAAAGAGGAAGACGGCAGGCTGTGTTGCTCGGGGAAAAATTGCGATCTATGGAATTCGATTCCGTTTATTGCAGCAATGTTGAGAGGGCAGTGGAAACAGCCAGAATTGCTCTCGGCGAGGATGTTACCCCGAACTATCTCGAAGAGCTTCGCGAAGTTTCCTTTGGAAGCTGGGAAGGCAGATTGATAAATGAAATAAAGGAGGACGACTCCGGCAAGATTGAGAGATGGTTTCACAAACCGACATCTGTTTCGATTGAAGGCGCTGAAGATCTTTTTTCCTTCCGAAAAAGAGTGGCGAGTACGTTTGATAAAATTCTGCAGGAAGATGGTGAAGGGGATATTCTTGTAATTTCACACGGTGGAGTGATTTGCGTATATTTAACTCACCTGCTGGGAATGGATCTGGATGATATGTGGTCTTTTTCTCTTCCTAACGCCTCAGTTACATCGATAGTACTTGGTTATAGGCCAAGATTGAGGTTGTTTGGGGATACATCGCATCTTGATGCAGGCGCGCTTGGTTTTGACGGGATGCCGTCTGTTTATGACACATGAAACCCGGAGACATTTTTTAAAGGGGGCTGATTGTTCTTCAGCAGGGGAGGGGAATGCCGGCATCTTGCCATACGCTGTTGTGTTCCATGCTAAGTTCAACAGGTACGCCATTAAAGTGGTCTGATATTATCCGGTGGAGGGTTCTGTAAATTTTTATGCGTGCCGGCCTGTAGAGTCTCATTTTTCCTTCAAAGTCTTGATGAAATTCACCCCGCATAATGGCGCTTCCAGGGTATTTGGATCTGACACTTTCCCAGAGCCCGGGAGGGAATCTCAGGATACCGAGTTCAAAACGGTATATTCCGTTCTGTGCCGCGTTTTTTAATCTTTTAACTATTTCTTCGTATTTATCCCGGTTGAAATATAATGGAATGATTGGATCAAATCTTACCGCTACCCTGATTCCCGATCCGGAGATTTTGTTTATTGCTTCTAATCTGTCTTCAAGTGTTGCGGCGCCATGTTCTTCTTTTCTTATCGCGAGGGGTGGGCTGAGTGTCCAGGTAACCAAAAGTCTGTCGGAACCCTCTATGGCTGAAAGTCGAGAAGAACACTTTTCCGGAGGGCTTAAAAGATGGTCTATATTTGTGCTTTTTGTTCTTACTTCGAGTAGAGTTTCAGTATCTTTAAAAAGGGGGAGGAGGTTCGCTGTAGTCCCGGTAAGATGATCAATTGCCAGGCTGTCTCCCATCTCGCCGGTTGTTATTCTTGATGGAGGGGTGTCGGAGAGCACCTTTTTAAGTTCCTTCTTTAATTTTTCAGTGTTTGTAAAAACGACGATCTGCCGATGATCGAGATAGGATTGAAGATAGCAATAGGAACATGAAAAGGGACAATTCAAAAGAGTGGTTAT
>JAUXHZ010000173.1 GCA_030621255.1 Candidatus Latescibacterota bacterium | reverse complement strand
GATTATTGTTGTTCCCTTAAACATATCATACTCCTTCTTAACTTGTTATCTAATATCATCAAATCGACTTATAAATCAAGTATCTAATACTTAAACAATTTAATTATCCAATGCCCTCGGATGCGCCTGATCATAAACTCTTCTGAGCTTATCGGTTGTAACATGTGTGTATATTTGAGTTGTTGACAGATTAACGTGCCCGAGCAGCTCCTGAACCGCCCTTAGGTCAGCCCCGGCGTCCAGCAGATGTGTAGCGAACGAATGTCTTAACACATGTGGACTCATCTGCGACAGGTTCGCCGCATTTGTTAAATATTTCCTTACAATTCTCTGAATGGTCCGCTTGCTGATCCTTTTGTTTTCTCTACCCAGAAAGAGCGGTTTTTCCAGATTGCCCTTAAAATATTCCAAAAATAATTGTCTGTTTTCACACGCAATGGCTGGAAGATTATGCGTATCCTGAAAATAAAGTTTCAGGGACTTGGAGGCCTTTCCAGATAGAGGCAAAAATCTTTCTTTTTTCCTCTTCCCTAAAACCCTGATAACCCCTTTTGGAAAATCGCAGTTTCGAACATTACACCCTGTAATTTCGGAAAGACGCATTCCAGTTCCGTATAAAATCTCAAGGATTGCCTTATCGCGCAATCCTTTTTTGCTAGTCACATCAGGGAGTTCCATCATTTTTTCAATGGCTTGCAGGTTCGCGAAAACCGGGAGTTCTTTGTCAATTTTCGGGGTTTGAAGGCCAATTGTCGGATTATGTTCTATAAATCCTCTTTGTTTACAAAAAAAGAAAAGGCTCTTAAGTGAAGCTGACTTTCTTGAAACACTGTTTTTCGAGTAGCCCTTCTTTAAAAGATTTGCCAGAAATGATTTTACGGCCAAATAGTCGATCTTTTCCAATGATACGTTTTCGGAATATTCCGATTCGATAAATTCAAAAAACTGAGCTATATCACCCTGATAGGCCCTCAGGGTTTGATCGGATACACTTCTTTCAATACCAAGGTAAACCAGATATTTCTTTAAGGCTTTATACAAGAGCATAGAAATAATATATCATAAAATTGTTCGATTACTCAAGACTTCAATCTCAACCCTCACTCAAAAACGCTTTCATGGAATCTATTGCGATTTGAGCCTTCTTATTTTTTCTCTCTCTTTTGTTTCCTTTAACCCTGGGTAAAAGCCCAAAGTTTGCGTTTATAGGCTGAAACCTGATTTCACTATTGACAAGATAACGCTGAATAGCTCCAAGAATAGTCTCTTCCGGAAAGATAACACTCTCTTCCCCTTTCAGGTAGGCAAGTACATTTCGTGCAGTCAGCAGCCCATGTCCTATAGATTCAACATATCCTTCGACTCCAACTATCTGGCCCGCAAAAAAGAGTCCTTCTTTTAATCTTGACATTTGTTTTTGGTCAAGCAATTTCGGGGAATCAAGATAGGTATTCCGGTGAATTGAAGCCCATCTGAGAATCTCAGCATCTTTTAATCCGGGGATAATCCCAAACAACTCTCTTTGCGACTTTCTTGTTAATCGGCTTTGAAATCCCACAAGTCCGTACATCTCACCTTTTTTTGTTTCCTGCCTGAGCTGAATAACCGCGTATGGCTCAACACCGGTTAATGGATTTACTAGCCCTCTGGGTTTCATAATACCGTAGGAAAGTGTCTCGTGCCCCCTTTCAGCGGCAACTTCCACTGGAAGACACGCCTCGAAATAGCTGGCACTCTCGAAATCATGTTTTTTTGTCTTTGGAGCTGATATTAAAAAATCAACAAGGTGGTAATATTCCTCCTTCGTAAAAGGAATGTTGAAATAATCAGCTTCCCCCTTATCATATCTTGAGGCCCTGAACAGTAAATCTGTATCCGCTGACTCAATATTTATCGAAATTGATATCGCGTCATAAAAGAAGAGGTGTTCCTTCGCAAAATGATCCTGAATCGATTTTGAAAGAGCCGGTGATGTTAGCGGCCCGGAAGCTATCACGCAGCATCCTGAAAACTCGAGATCCTTTTTCTCCTCGTTTATGAGTTTTATAAGTTTGTGCTCTTCTACAGCTCTTGTGACATTTGAAGCAAATAACTCTCTATCTACAGCAAGTGCATGACCGGCGGGAACCTTTGATTTGTCGGCAATCTCGAGCAGACGGCAGCCAAGCATTCTGAGTTCACTTTTCAGCAGCCCTGAGGCATTTTCAATTCTGATTGATTTTAATGAATTAGTGCAGACAAGTTCCGCTAGATATGATGTTTTGTGTGCTTCCGTACTTACAGCGGGGCGCATTTCAAGAAGATCAACTTCAATCCCCTTGTCCGCGAGTTGAAGAGCCGCTTCAGAACCGGCAAGCCCCCCTCCAACAATAGTAATTTTCGGCATTAAGAATAAACCTCATGTTTACAGGCGGGACATTTGAGGAAATCACCATTTTTCTTAGTCGATTTTTGCAGG
This sequence comes from Candidatus Latescibacterota bacterium, assembly GCA_030621255.1. Taxonomy (GTDB): domain Bacteria; phylum Krumholzibacteriota; class Krumholzibacteriia; order Krumholzibacteriales; family WJIX01; genus JAGHBT01. The sequence continues at coordinate 1,364 of JAUXHZ010000173.1, read as the reverse complement.
AGAACCTTACTTCCGCACTGCGGGCATTCCCCGGCCACAGGTTTATCCCAGGAAGCAAAATCACATTTTGGATATTTGCTGCAGCCGTAAAATATCTTCCCCCGTTTTGTTCTCTTTTCGGTCACATCCCCTCCGCAATTATCCTTCGGACATTTCACTCCAATCGTTACCGGTTCTGTGTATTTGCATTCCGGATAGTTAGAGCATGCAATAAAACGCCCGAATCTTCCATTCTTGTATTTTAATTTGCCGCCGCATTTCGGGCATTCTCGATCGAGGTTCTCTTCGTCGAGAGATTTTGTAAATCTGCATTCCGGATATCCCGGGCACGCCATAAACTGTCCATTTCTACTCCACCGCTTCATCAGTTTCAGGCCGCAATTTTCACAGATTTCTTCCGTCTCTTCCTGAACCAGCTTTTTCGCATCTTCCTTATTTCCCTCGAATTTATCGAGATCAATTTTAAGGCGTCCGTAATAATCTTTAATCAAATCTTGCCACTTGATAGTGGCCATTTCAATATCATCAAGCTTGTTCTCCATTCCAGCGGTAAACTCAATTTCAAACATATCTTCAAAGAGTTTATTAAGTATCTTCCAGACCTCTTCTCCTAGTTTGGTTGGAAAGAGTGTCCTTTTTTCCTTTGAAGCGTATCCTCTAGTCTGAATTATAGCCAGAATGTTCGCGTAGGTACTTGGTCTTCCGATTCCATTTTCTTCAAGAGTTTTTATAAGAGCCGCTTCAGAATATCTTGCGGGAGGCTCGGTGTGATGCTGTATCCCTTCAATTTTGTTGAGTGTCAGCTTCTCCCCTTCTGCTAGATCCGGAAGCGTGACATCCTCTTCCTGTTTCCTGTCGGGCATAATAGCAAGGAATCCCTTTTCCTCTAACATCCTTCCATTGGAACTGAGATTATACTTTCCGGCTTTAATATCAACCCTGGTGAGCTGATAGAGGGCCGGTATTGAAAGCGAGGCCAGAAAACGCTGCCATATTAATCTGTAAAGTGACAGCTGATCCTTTTCCAAAAATTTTAATAATGAATCCGGGGTTTTAAAACAATCGGTAGGCCTTATTGCTTCATGGGCATCCTGAGCTGATTTGCTTTTCTTAAACCGGCCTTTACTCAAACTGATTTTATCTTTACCAATTGCCTGTTCAAGATATGAAGCACCGTTTTTGTACGCGTCATCGCTTATCCGGATCGAATCGGTTCTCATGTAGCTTATCAGCCCAAAAGCTCCTTCTTGACCAAGCTCTACACCTTCATAAAGCTGCTGAGCAATTATCATTGTTTTTTTTGCCGAGAAACCAAGCCTCGAAGCGGCATCGCGCTGCATTGTACTTGTAATATAGGAGGGATA
>JAUXHZ010000269.1 GCA_030621255.1 Candidatus Latescibacterota bacterium | reverse complement strand
CTTAAGGCTTATCCGTATCTCGCCAAGGTCATAGCAGATACGTGCTCGGGCCGGCCCTGAAGAATCATAGGAAAGATATTCTGCAAAAAGTTCTGAGGCCCTTTTATAGTTACCTGCATCCCTATATAAGTAACCCTTCTTTTTTACGGCATCGAATTTTATATTCTCCGGGGGTGAACCGATAAGTATCTCTTCGCATACTTTCATCGTACTGTCCACAGCCCATTTCTCACCCGAAACAGCCGCCTCGTAAAGAAAATCGGCTTTTTGTTTCAATGCCCACCATCTATTACTGCCAGCTCCGTAATATTTTAAAAATTCGTCAAGCCTCTGAATACGCGTATCGAAAGGCCACCTTTTAAATTTGCAGTCAATATAGGCCTTATGGGCTTCTTCACCCCACCTTGTACTATTAAAATTACGCGCGACATCGAGCCAGAGAGAAGATGCTTTGCTATGGTATTCTTCGTTTTTGTTACCCTTCAGCACGGAGATTTTATATTTACTTAAATAGGCCTTCCCTAGATAAAATCTTGCTTTACCCCCCATATCCTCCGGAAGCTCCCCTAAAAGAGCCTTTTCAATAAGTTCGATAGCGGTATCAACATCTTGCGCGTCATCATAAAAAACAATCCCTGTTTCGAGAAGCCTTACATATTTCTCCTTATCGCTTGATGCAATACTCTTCAGCTTCCCCGCAAGATTTTTGTCCCACCGTTTTTTCAATCCCAGCAGCTCAAGCCGCTTTTCAGCTTCCGGGCTGTAATCCCCGCCGGGGAATTCTTCAAGGAGCCTTGAATAGTGGCGGGTGGCAAATTTATGATTGCCGGTCAGCTCGCTCAGCTGTGCGGCTTTGAACAATGCCTTTTGTCTTGTTTCACCGTCTGCCCAGGCGGCAGACTCTTCCAGATAGTGAACTGCAGAAAGTGTATCTGCCAAATCATCTGAATATATCCCTGCCAGTTTAAGAAAAATCTCCCCCCGTTGATTCGTCAAATTATCTCCCGCGAGAACCAGATTATAATAACGGACCGCTTTTCGTTTCAGCCCCGCTGCATAATTAAGGTCAGCCGTTAGAAGAAGCACTTCAGAGGAATAGGAGGCTTCAGGAAACGTCTTTTTCATGCCTTCGAGCTGCCTCAGAGCTTTGCCGATTTGCCCTTCCCGCCACAGTAGCTTCGCGGACTTAACATAGGTCCATCCCGTAGAGTCACCTTTCACGAATTCATTTCTGTAGTCATCTATAAGAGAAAGGGATTGCTTTGTTTCGTCTATTTTCGAAGCTGCTTCTATGGCAATTATATAAATATTATCTCTTCTATCAGCCTTCTTGAAATTTTCGATATATATTTCAGATTCTGAAAGTGCGTCCTTGTAATTTTTCGCTTGAAGATAGATATCTATTAGGTTAAAGAGGACCTTTTCCTTTATAGCAACTTCTTCATAATTGTTAAGGATCTTCCTGAAATATCGTTCCGCCTTATCTGGTTCTTCCATATCCACGGCTCTTTCGCCGAGCTTTAAGAGAGCAAACCCTGCCAGTGGTGAATCGGGATAGTTCCGCACGAGTTTTTCGAAAGTGCTGCAGGCTTCAAGTTCCCTGTCCATACTTATCAAAGCGAGAGAAATGGTATAGAGGGCGCGCGCTGCAAAATCGGTATCTTTATATTCAGTAATTAATCTCTTGAGCGCCTTGGCGGCTTCGGCCGCGTTCCCCGCAGAGAGAAGAGATTCTCCGGCTTCCAGCAGCGCCCTTTCTACTAAAGGGCAATCCGGATATTCATCAGCGAGAAGGAGAAATTCACTCGCCCCGTCCTGATACCTTTCAATCTTTTTATATATACGCCCTCTGTAAAACATTGCCTTACAAACATTATTATCTTCGGGAAATAAATTAAGATATCTTTCAAAGCTTTCAAGAGCCTTGTGCGGCTTCCCGGCCTGCATCCATGATTCGCCAGCGGAGAAAAGGGCTTTGGGATGCAGAGTACTGCCGGGGTATTTTACGCAGAAGCGTGTATATTCCTCAGCCGCAGCTATGTACATTCTGTCCCTGCGCAGTTTCTCGGCAAATCGAAAATCTTCGTTTTCTCCGGCATACGCTTCATTGTAATAAGAAATTATCGAAAAGATTACCGCGACGATCAAACTAAAAATCACAGCACGCGTTTTCAACAGGCTTCCTCCATAAAAAAGACGCGGGGATACAAACAAAAAGTATTGTTAAATTAGCAAATCAGACCTTTAAGGTCAACTGCGAAGGAGTAATTCAAAGTTCGCGTACTCTTTTTCTGGATTATTCGTTGACTATTTTAATTATTTTTTGACAGATGAAGTCATATCAACATCGAGACAAATCTTGACACTCAAAGTTTGGAAATCAGTCCCAACGTTGAGACAAAACGCCGTAATTGTAATAATATCAACACAACCAAAGCTAACGTTTGTCTCAACGTTGGGACTAATTCCGCCGGGGAGAAAAATACAAAATCGGATTAAAGATCTATCCTGTTATTGGCAAACTGTTTGCCGGGCTTGTCACTCTCGAGCAACTTTTAGCTCGTTTAAACCGTATGTAAGTATATAACGTCGGCATCTCCACAGTGTCTGTCT
>JAUXHZ010000142.1 GCA_030621255.1 Candidatus Latescibacterota bacterium | reverse complement strand
TCATACTAATGGGATTCTGTTCATAGACCACTTTTCTTTTGCAAAAAGAGCGATGATTCGAGGCAAATTGGGGAAGCTTGCCCGGGAAAATAGTCAAAAGGGATAATATGGTAGTGTTTTTTGGTTCACCTGATTTTTCTGTTCCAACACTCGAAAGGCTTGTACTAAGTAATTACCGTCCTTCACTTGTTGTTACTCAGCCCGACAGAGTCGCGGGAAGAGGAAAGAAGGTTGTTTCCACCCCCGTAAGACTAGTTGCCGAAAAAAACAATATTCCGGTTAAAGTTATAAGCAGTTTTAAAAGCAGTGAAATTACAGATTATCTTATTAAACTGAACCCTGACTTTTTTGTTGTGGTTGCCTTTGGTTTGATATTTCCTAGGAAGGTGCTTGATATTCCATCCAGGGGGAGCATAAATGTTCACGCCTCTTTACTCCCCGCTTACAGGGGGGCAAGTCCAATCAACAGCGCTATTATAAACGGAGAGGCTTTTACGGGGGTAACAATTATGCAGATGGCTGAAAAGGTTGATGCGGGCCCTGTTTATCTCCAGAAGGTTGTTGCTATCGATCCGGGGGAAACGGCGGGGGAACTTTTTAGCCGGCTAGCTGATACAGGCGCCTCCTTGCTTATAAAAACACTCGTGGAAATTGATTTTGACAAGGCCAAAACTGTAAATCAACCTGAAACCGGGATTAGTTTTGCCCCTATGCTTAAGAAAATAGATGGGCTTATTCCCTGGGAAAAAGACGCGATAAGTGTGCACAATCATATAAGGGGAATGAATCCATGGCCGGGCAGTTTTTCGTACTTGAAGGGTAAGTTTATAAAGATACAAAATGCTTGGCCCTGTGATTTATTTAAGAGAACGGAATTGCCGGGCACTATTCTTCAAGCCTCGAATTCGAGCCTGATTGTAGCTTGCGGCATAGGATCATTAAGAATTAAAAGATTGCAGGTTGAGGGAAAACGCTCTCTTGAAGCGGAATCTTTCTTGAGAGGGTTTGACATGAGGGTTGGAGAAAAATTTTCCGGGGCAGGCCAAAACAATTCTTCTGCAGGATAATAAATACGGGAGATATTTTTGCGATGACTGAAGGTACAAAAAAGAATTTATTGACCAAGGTGGCCTTTTACGCATTTATAATTATTACGGCTTTTCTGGTGGGAATAAATATTTTTAATTCGTTTGTTATCCCTAAGCTTGTTAATAGAGGCGATGTTGTACTCGTTCCTGAGATAAGAGGGCTTTTCGTTGAATCGGCTATGTCAAAATGCAGAAATTCCGGGTATCAACTCAAGGTAGTGTCAAGAGAATATTCAACGGAAATCCCTGCGGGCGCAATTATCAGTCAGATCCCGCAGCCGGGAGAAGGTTTAAAAGAAAGAAGAACAATTCAGGTAATTGTGAGTGATGGGCAAAAAATGGTAGTTGTGCCCGATCTTGAAGGACAGTCTTTAAGGCAAGCGTGGCTCACATTGGAGGGAGTGGGTATACGAAGAGGAAAAGTGTCGAGGGTTTTTTTCTGTTATGATAGCAATAATGCTGTAATCGGTTCATCTCCTTGCACCGGGACTGAGGTTCCATATCAATCACAGGTTGATTTACTTTTTTCTATATATGGAATTCCAAAAACATATCTTATGCCGGATCTTGTGGGGATGGACATGCCGTTTGTAAAGGACAGGCTTGAAAGATTGGGTTTTAAAATAGGGAGTATTGTTAACAGGAGAACAGAAAAAAATTTCCCGAATACAATTCTTGCTCAAAGCCCGGTAGCGGGTTCATCTATAAAAGAAGGGGAAACTGTTGAAATCACTGTATCAACTGTTGAGTGATAAGAATGGTGTTGCTGTGGCGCCCTCTCTGCTAGCTGCTGATTTCTCCATTCTGGAAAAAGAAATCAGGGAAGTTGAGGACAGCGGGGCGGATTTTCTTCATATTGATGTTATGGATGGTCATTTTGTTCCGAACATTACATTCGGCCCGATGATTGTCTCGGCTATTTCCAGGCTTGCCGGGATTCCCATTATTACTCATTTAATGATAACAGATCCGGGGAAGTATATAGAACGGTTTGTTAAAGCGGGAAGCAGTGCGGTTACCTTTCATTTTGAAGCTATGGAATCGGGGCACCAGAAAATTATTGAAATGATTCATGATCTCGGATGTGAAGCCGGCCTGGCTGTAAACCCTGATACACCTGTCTCAGCTGTTAAGCACTTGTTTGAGGATATTGAACTTTTGTTGATCATGACTGTTTTTCCAGGTTTTGGGGGGAAGGGATTTATTGATGAAGTTCTGGGGAAAATAAAGGAGGCTTCCGATTACAGAGAAAAACAAAATCTGCGATATGTAATCGAAGTGGATGGAGGAATAAAGCCTGATAATGCTTCTTTTGTAAGGGAAAACGGGGGGCAGATTCTTGTGGCCGGGACCGCTATTTTCAGAAGCAAAAATTATAATTCCTCAATATCGGCTATAAGGGGATAATATATACTTTTTGCATCTCTGATTTATACTTGCTAACGGACTATAATCTTGTTATTTTTTGATACTTATAGAGTCGGATAGGAGGCTGGGTTGTTTCAAGACCTGACCGATAAGCTGGCCGGTGTATTTAAGCAGTTGCGCGGGCATGGCAAAATACGTGAAAAAGATATTCAAGAGGCGATGAAGCAAGTTCGCAGGGCTCTTCTTGAGGCTGATGTTAACTATAAAGTTGCCAAGGAGTTGGTTGTCCGTCTGAGTGAAAGATCTCTGGGGCGGAAAGTACTTGAAAGTCTAACTCCTGATCAGCAGATAATCAAGATTGTGCACGAAGAGCTTGTAAAAGTGCTCGGGGGTGAGGTTTCTTCTTTTCATTTGTCCGGTTCACCGGCATCTGTCATGGTTTGTGGGTTGCAGGGAGCTGGCAAAACGAGTTTTGTAGCCAAACTCGCGGTTTTTTTGAAGAACAAAGGAAAGAAACCTCTTCTTGTTGCCGCGGATGTACATCGCCTTGCCGCTGTTAAGCAGCTTTCTGTTCTTGGTGAACAGTATGGAATCCCCGTGTATGCGCCGGGAGTCGATATTCCAGCTGAAAAAATCGCAAGGGATGCTGTTAATAAAGCGAAAAAGGAGTTTTATGATACCTTGATCGTAGATACAGCAGGAAGATTGCATATTGACAGAGAAATGATGGATGAGCTGAAAACTGTAAAAAAAGAAATACAGCCTGAAGAGACGTTACTGGTACTTGACAGTATGGCCGGCCAGGAAGCTGTTAATGTGGCGGGAGAGTTTAAAAAAGAAATTGATTTTAGCGGAATCGTATTGACTAAGCTTGATGGAGATGCCAGAGGTGGAGCCGCTCTCTCTGTCACTGCTGTAACAGGAATGCCTGTTAAATTTGTAACTGTCGGGGAAAATGCCGCCGATCTGGAAAGATTTTATCCTGACAGAATGGCTGGAAGAATCCTGGGGATGGGTGATGTTTTGTCTCTGGTCGAAAAAGCACAGGATGCCATGGATGAAAAAAAGGCGGAGGAATTGGAACTTAAACTCAGAAAGAACGCTTTTACTTTGGAGGATTTTCTTGATCAGCTTCAGGGGTTAAAGAAGATGGGTTCTATAAATCAGCTGACTGCTATGATTCCGGGGTTGAAGGGTAGAACATCTCAGCCCGGGATTGATGAAGATGGGATAAAAAGGATTGAAGCGATAATAAAATCAATGACTTTGGAAGAAAGACGATCGGTACAAATTATTAACGGTTCACGTCGAAAAAGAATAGCATGTGGCAGCGGAAGCAGCCTTAATGAAGTTAACAGTTTGCTGAAGCAATTCGCACAGATGAAAAAAATGGTTAAACATTTTTCAAAGTTGACAAAAGGAGGGAAACCTATCGGTTTTCCCTTGAATTAATTTTTCATTTAGATTATTGGAGGTAGGAGTTGTCTGTAAAAATCAGATTGAAAAGAATGGGCAAGAAAAAAACCCCTTTCTATCGTATTGTTGCCGCTGATTCAAGGAGGGCAAGGGACGGGCGTTTTATTGAAATGTTGGGGTATTATAATCCGATGACTGATCCGGAAGATGTCAAACTGGATTATGATAAAATTTATAAATGGCTTGATAGAGGAGCGCAACCTTCGGAAATCGTGGCAAATTTGCTTCGCAAAGCCGGACTTCTTGAAAGATGGAGACTTCTTAAAGAAGGTGTTAAAATTACAGAATTGGATGCTGTAATTGAAGAGAGAAGAAAGAAACAACCTGAGAAGAAACCGAAAACCGATAAGTTGAAAAAAGTTGTAGAGGATCCAAAAGAAGACGAACTGGAAAAAGCAGAGGAAGAAAAAGAAGAAAAAAAATC
>JAUXHZ010000015.1 GCA_030621255.1 Candidatus Latescibacterota bacterium | reverse complement strand
ATTGTGGCGGGAGTCGCGGGACCGGCAGGAGATAACATCAAGAAACTCTTTTCTTCGCTGCCGGAAGACCCTTTATTGCCGATATCATTATCATCATCCCCATTGTAATACGGATCCTTCTCGCAATAAACATGGTCGACGAAAGTTGTATCCGCGGTTGTGTCGCCATCTCTGTACCCCCAACCAGAAGCTATATCTCCAGGTTTCATTGCTACCCACTTGCTTCCATCCCAGAAAGAGACCTTGCAGGTCTGAACGAAAACAATGCTGTCGCAATCCACACCGGGGCCGGGCATGAATTCCGTGAAGATACAATTAGCGCTGTCGGTTCGAACAGTGAATGTTCCATTACTACTTGGGAGCGAACTAGTGTCGGGACCTGCTACACTGAAAGGATACAGAAAGTCTCCGAAAATGTTACTCTCAGCGTTAGCGCTATGAAATGGAACAAGAAATCCAATCAAAAGGAACACAAGGAATCCTGTTATTATATCTTTATTTTTTCTAAATATCATTTCTCCCTCCCTGTGAGCAGTTTAGTTTCAAACATATATCCTCATGGTCCAACGAAATTGCGTTTCCTTGACAGAACCATCTCGAGGTCACCCACATCGGCTAAATCTATACTGCTGTACAAAAGTGAAAATACAGTTCGGAGTTCAGATTCAGTACACATGTGTTCCCACGCCTTCTCATTCGGCGAATACCCCCTCAGGAGAGCAATCGCCCCCACAGCTTCGGAATTATACCCCAGCGGCTGCAGTTCCGGATGGGCAAGGATACCATCAACAAATGTTTTAAATTCCGCCGCGCTTAATTCAAGAGTAAGTACGTGTGAATCGTTGGAGTATCCCGCCTCCGGATACTGAAAAGGAATAAATAAGCCAAGATCGAGCGCGTAGCCTTCAGCAGAGAAGGCCAGAGTTTTTACACTCTTCGACTGGACTCCCATATAAGTGATCTTGGCCTGAAATTCGTTGTAGTCCGCAGCGTCCGCGCTCCAAATCTCGGAAAACTCCACATAGCTCTGAGAATATGAAGGAATCGTAGATAATACCATTATCAAACCGGTCAGGATACACAATAACAAAAGGTATTGGGATGAATGTCTTGAAAAGGAACGATGCTTTCTTCGTATATCAAATAAATCTTTCATCATGCAATCCTCCTTTCTGTTTCCAGCCTGTGAACATTACAGCCTCAGGAAAGGGGTTATCGATTAATCAATCGCAATCCTCCAAACCTGATAACCAGTTGCCATTCAAATTTTAAGAATGATCTGTTAAAACGCCCCGGTGATTCACATAAATTCTCCTGGCAACCCCCAAACACCACAGAACCCAATAACTACCAGCTACACACTTCTCCCAACACATCATTATCTCCAAACCGGGTTACTCCGGAACCCGATTTAGAGTGGAGACAATGAGACAAACCCCCTCTTTTGGTTGATAAAATCAACCCGTTTCCACTGTGTATATGGCGCAGTATATCACAAAAAAGCAATATCCGTCAATTACTTTATCTTGTTGAAGTTATAAAGATAAGCAAGGTGATTGCCGGAATAATGCCGTTATGGAGAATTTTTTCTGGAGTTTAGAAATAGAATGTATTTAGTTTCAGTAATGTATAGTAAGGAAGAAAACAAAAAAACTGTCTCAGATAAATTAAATTTCCGGATGATCGTATTCGCCGCAGGCGAAGCCCCCGGAATATTTTACAGATAGAAAAGAAAGGACAATCGAATGATTATTACTGTTGCCAGCGGAAAGGGAGGCACGGGAAAAACAACCTTTGCCGTTAATTTGGCATATTCACTCGCCGAAAGAGGAGAAAATGTACGGCTTCTGGACTGCGACGTGGAAGAACCGAACGACCATCTCTTTGTGCAGCCGGATTTTACAGATGAACGCGTCGTTACAGTTCCGAAACCGGTCTGCGACCAGGCCAAATGCACAGGATGCGGCAAGTGCGCTGAAGCCTGCAATTATAACGCGATAGCTGTAGTAAATGGAAAGGTGATGATCTTTAATGAACTCTGCCATTCATGCGGTGTTTGTTCATATGTGTGCCCCGAGGATGCCCTTGCCGAAGTAGAAACGCCCATTGGAATTGTACAGACCGCCCCGTCACACAACCCATTATTCTTCGCCCATGGATCCTTGAATATCGGGGAAGCACTCGCGCCTAACGTGGTACGGGCTGTTAAGGAACATGTGGACAAAAATGCTGTTAATATAATCGACGCGTCCCCAGGCACGGCTTGCCCGGTTGTTGAAGCAGTTGAAGGCGCGGACGTCGTTCTTCTTGTTACAGAACCTACACCCTTCGGCCTTAATGATCTCAAACTGGCTGTCGGCCTTACTATCAAAGTTGGGGTGCCGACCGGTATCATTATCAATCGCTCCTATGGGGAAGACAGAATCATAACAGACTACGCGGAGCGGGTAGGAATTCCTATCGCAGGACGTATTCCCTTCAACAGAAAGTATGCCGAGGCTTATTCGAGCGGGCGGATTCTCGTTGAATCATTCCCCGAGCTGCGGGAGAATCTCCTGAAGATTTACGATGACCTTAAAACAGCCACACCTAAGCTATCCGAGGAAAATATATTTGAGCTCGCCGAGGGCACCCCGAAACCATTCCCGACAGGCTCCGCTGAGGAATACAAAGAGATTACAATCATCAGCGGCAAGGGAGGAACGGGAAAGACAACTGTTGTGGGATCACTTGCACATTTAGCGGAAAACAAGATTCTCGCCGACAACGATGTCGACGCGGCAGATCTTCATCTTCTTCTCTCCCCTACGATTTATGAAGCACACGACTTTGTCGGCGGAACGAAGGCAATAATTAACCCGGATAAATGCACCGGCTGCGGAATATGCGCCGAAGCATGCCATTTCAACGCTATCCGTAATGATGGCCCGTCAAACGATAAAACCGATAGGACATACCGGATTGATCAACTCCTGTGCGAGGGATGCGGATTGTGTCCGCTTGTATGCCCTGAAAAAATTATCTCCGAAGGACAGAACATAACAGGACGCTGGTATGTGTCCAGCACCGATTACGGCCCTATGGTGCACGCCAAACTGGGTATTGCCGAGGAAAATTCAGGCCGCCTCGTAACCCAGGTCAGAAAACGTGCAGCAGAGCTTGCCGACGAACTGAAACAGGAGCATATCCTTGGGGACGGACCGCCGGGAACCGGCTGCCCTGTAATAGCCTCCGTCTCGGGAACAGATCTTGTGGTCATAGTCACGGAGCCAACAGTTTCAGGTGTGCACGATATGAAACGCGTGTTAGATCTCGCTGAACATTTTAGGGTCCCGGCAAGGATTATAATAAACAAGCACGATCTTAACAGGGAGCAAGCTGATCAAATCAGAGAAATTGCCGAGCAGCGCGACTCTAGGGTAATTGGGCAAATCCCCTTTGACCGGAATGTAAACGACGCCCTGATGGCGGGAAAAACCGTTATAGAATATAACAAGGGCGATGCTCCCGAGGCAATCAGAAGGATATGGCAGGAACTTAAGAAGGAACTCTGGAAATAAGAGAGGCCGATGAATATAGTTATATGGGCAGGATTTATTCTATCTATTGCAGTAATGATCGGTGTCGCCAGAAAAAATCTCTGGTTGGGATTCATCGCCGGGGCGCTTGTAATGGGGATTTTTAACCTGTCCGCGAGAGAAATATTTAATGCAATTACACTAACAATTACTGATCCTTCAATACTCTTTCTTGCGTTTTCAGTGGGAACAATCCCTCTGATCGGAGGTGTTCTGGAAAAATCCGGGTTAATGGACACTCTGGTCTCAAACCTTAAATTAAAAAGAAAACTCTTTCTGATATTCGGCCCCGCCTTCCTCGGAATGCTGCCTATGCCAGGCGGAGCTCTCCTGTCAGCCCCTCTTGTCCGCCGTGCCGGAGATGACATTCCCAATGATCGGCTTGCTTTAATAAATGTCTGGTTCAGGCATGTTCTTGTTCTGATTTATCCCCTTGGCCCCTTGCTGGTCACCGCTAAAATAGCTCACCTCAATCTCTATAAAGCAATGCTCTACCTTTTCCCCGGATTTATTCTTATGCTGATTCTGGGATACATCTTTTTTCTGCGCGGAATTGATGGACATCTACGGACGCAAAAATCTTTAAACCTAAAACGAATTTTCAATCCGATAATTATTATTATTACGGCTCCGGTTATTCATGCTTCCCTGATGTATATTTTCCCTTCCCTGCTTCAGGAAATACCTCTGATCATAGGTGTCCTCTGCAGCCTTTTACTTGCCGTTGTTCTGGGCAAGCTGCCCTTGAAAAAGATGCCCCCTATTATAAAGAAAATGAAGCCATGGAAGTATTTTATGATTATTATCGGGATGTTTCTCTTTCTAAACACTTTTATCGCTTCAAATATTTCGGAAATTATCGCGAATGCCGTTTCCTCCCGGCATTTCCTTGTTATAATTATAGGGGCGTTTCTCGGGTTTATTACAGGCCGCGTTCAAATTCCTGTCGCGATTATCCTCCCTATATATTTTTCCATTACGGGAGTAGAGCATGTTGGATACCTCACCTTTACCTGTATCTTTTTCTCTGTTTTCATGGGCTACATAATATCGCCGATTCACCCCTGCGTCTCAGTTTCACTGGAATTCTTTGACACAACTCTGAAAAACTTCTTTATAAAACTCCTTCCTATCACCTTGATTTGTATGGCCGCGGCTGCTGCTGTTTCACTGATTTTCACATAAATCAAACAGGATTATACTCCGGAACTATAACACGGAACGCGCTGGGAACTACTTCCACCGTAATTGGAGTCTCTCCCACTACTTCACCATCCGCCTGAACAGTTATTTTCTTTTCGGCATCTATCGTAATCTTTTCGCGTGCCTTGATGCATCGTATGCTGGAATCTGTTGGTTTTCTTCCAAGAAAATTCAGGAGAAGGGTGGGATAGTCCCGTATTGAGTTAGCCCTTATATAACATACATCCACAACCCCGTCGTCTACCCGTATATCCAGCCTTTTTGAAAGTATCATGTCGCTGATTATACCACCATTTGACACAGATACCTCAGGCGATCGAATTTTTATTGTTTTACCGTCTATTGTTAAAGTAAATGAGTGGGGCCTGAATTTCACAACATGTTTCAACGCGGAGCCAACGTAAGCAAGAAGCCCGAAACGGCTTTTGTCCTTTTTAGTAAGATCTTTTACAGCCAATGAACTTATCCCCACCCCTATAGTGAGAATAAAAGTGCGCCCGTTAAGCCGCATGGCGTCGATTGTCTTTATGGAGTGTCTGCCTGATATTATTTGAGCTGAATGTTTGACATTAAGCGGTATCTTCAGTTCTCTTGCCATCATATTGCCCGTGCCGACAGGTATAATTCCCAATGGCACAGATTTGCCCACAAGCCCTCCGGCTACTCCGGAGATTGTGCCGTCACCGCCGGCAGCGATAACAATGTCATATCCCTTTTCCACATGTTCGCGGACAGCAAGCTCAACTAAATCGCCTTCATTCATTTCATGCAGTTTGTAGCAGAACTCTGAAGTGCTGAAGTACCTGTCCAGAGTTTTCCTCAAAAGAGCTCTGTCATGATTTCCTGCTGCCTGATTGTGTACCACAAGGATTTTTTTCATGATCATCCCTAAATTAACATCTGAGGCCTTTAATACGGCGGATCGGCATATTCGAAGCCGGCAAGACAATCAATTTGGTATATTGTTTAATCATTTCATATCTCAAATATCATTCCCGCCTGAATTGACAAAAAATTTTCTCCGTACCCTTCTTTAAAAATCGCCTTGGCTTCATCTCCGGTGCAGTGTGCCGGCGCCACCCTTTCAACGCCCAATTCTTTCATAGAAGACACTATCGCGTAAACAGTTTGAGGATCCTCATCTTTAAGATGAAATCCCCCAAATACCAACGAGATTTCCGCGCCTGGAAAGATGGTTTTCGCCCTTTCTATCATTGTAACTATCCCCGGGTGAGAACATCCGGCAAGCACTGCAATTTTCCCTCCTGTTTTCACAATGAGCGCCTGTTCTGGAATATCCGCTCCGCGATACTCCCCCTTCATTTCTCCTGTAACAAAAATATCGTTATCGACCCGGCGATACATTTCAGCTTCAAAAAGCCTTCCTCCCGACTGACGAACCCTCTTTTTAAAAGACGGCCCGAATCCTGGACAGGAATATACGGGGAGCCCCTTTCGATTTTTCAGCAACGCCGATAACCCTCCCGTGTGGTCCCAGTGGTCATGGGAAATCACCACCGCCTCGATTTTAGAAATATCCACATTTAACTGATCCATATTATGAAAAAGGGATTCAGAACTCTCGCCGGTATCAAATAAGACGCGCCGGCCTACAAGGCAGGAAAACCCCCAACCGGACCTCACATTTTCCTTGCAAGCTGAATTATCATAAATAATCACGGCTTCCACTTTTTGCCGCCTTTCTATTACACGAAAGATTTCGGTTCAACCCCTCAAAACAATGAAGCACAAGCCATCATGGTTGACAATTACATAGTGTATGATTTATATTATTTGTTCAACACGAAAGAGATTGGATTAATCCAATTTAACAGTCTTGCACGGAAATAAGTTAACCAAACCCTCAACCCACGGAGGAATACCTTGGCTGCTGACTCATCAATTAAAAAAATGGATTTCGGACCCCGCCGCGGTTACTACGCGGAAATCGGTTCCGACGCGGTAGCGCCGAACTTTTCCGATGGCGCATCTGCCGCTTTCGAAGACTATGATCTGCTCTATCGTACTCTCTGCGGCATCTTGTTTAACTTCGTCCCTAAATCAGGCCATCCCGGAGGAAGCATCTCATCGGGCAGAATCGTTGAAAGTATACTTTTCTCCATGATGAATTACAGAATAGGTGATCCGGAATGTCTCGAAGCTGATATTTTATCCTACGCTGCCGGTCACAAGGCAATGGGGCTTTACGCAATGTGGGCACTTAGGAATGAATCAGCGAAGGTCGGCAATCCCGAGCTTCTCCCTAACCCGAAATTCCAGCTGAGAATGGAAGACCTTCTCGGATTCAGGAGAAACCCGACTCAGAAAACGCCGCTCTTTAATGAATTCAAAGCCAAATCTCTTGACGGCCATCCAACCCCTCTGACACCCTTTGTCAAACTTTCTACGGGGGCTTCCGGTATTGGTATAACAACAAGTTTCGGGTTGAGCTTCGGAGCTATGGACTACTATGGAAAAGACTCTCCTTTTATACATGTTCTTGAAGGTGAAGGTGGAATGACTCCCGGCCGTGTTTCCGAAGCCTTAGCGGCGGCCGCTACCGCCCAGCTTTGGAATACCATTCTTCATGTCGACTGGAATCAGTCCTCCATTGACTCTGACAGGGTCTGCCGCGACGGCTCCGTCCCCGGTGATTATGTACAGTGGACACCCGCTGAATTCTGCTACCTCCATGACTGGAATGTTATCTCAGTAGAAGACGGCAAGGATTTCAGGCAGATTCACGCGGCTCTTGAGCTTGCAGGTAAACGCCAAAACGATCAGCCAACCGCGATTATTTACCGTACAATAAAGGGCTGGGAATATGGAATAGAGGGAAGAAAATCCCACGGTGCCGGCCATGATTTCTGCTCAGAGGCGTACTATAACACTCTCAAACCCCTTGAAGAGCGCTTTGGAGTAAAATTCCCTAAATTCGATGGCGAGCAAACAGATACGAATATAGAAAAGAACTTTTACGATGCCTTACTCGTTCTGAGGAAAATCCTGAAAGATAACAATGAAATCGCGGAATTTTTCTCAACCCGCCTAGCCGAAGCGGACAGCCGTCTTTCAAGCCTTGACAGAAAGCGGCGAAACGACAAGCTCAATCTTGATTATATATACAGCGACGAGATAAAATATGACGAGATTCCTTCCGAATGCTGCTACGAGGCAGGAGGAGAACAGACCCTTCGCGGCGCTCTTGGTGAAACCCTCGGGTATCTTAACAAGAAAACAGGGGGCGCCTTTATAGGAGCATCCGCTGATCTGCTGGGATCAACAAGTATCAACAAATTAAACAGCGGTTTCCCGGATGGTTTTTACAATTCCATCTCGAATCCGGATTCCAGGCTGATAGCCGCGGGAGGTATTTGCGAAGATTGTATGGGAGGCCTGATGGCGGGTATATCCTCCTACGGGAAAACGATCGGCGCCGGATCATCATATGGCGCTTTCATTACATCGCTTCAGCACATCACAGCCAGGCTCCACGGTATCGGGCAACAGGCAAAAAAGAGCTATCTGGGACTTCCCTACAGCACATTTATTATTGTAAACGCTCACGCCGGCCTTAAAACCGGTGAAGATGGTCCGACCCACGCCGATCCACAGTGTCTTCAGGCTATCCAGGAAAACTTCCCGCGAGATGTTATGATTACACTTACACCATGGGATCCTAACGAAATATATCCAATGGTTATCACCGCTCTGAAGAAGCGTCCCGCCGTTCTTGCCCCATTTGTAACACGCCCCAATGAGAAAATCATAAACAGGGAAGCGCTAAATCTTCCACCCGCTACTGCAGCCGCAAAAGGGGTTTATGCTATGAGGAAAGCTGATCCCTCAAAAGAGAACTACCACGGCACACTGGTTCTTCAGGGTAGCGGAGTTACAAACACCTTTGTAAATGACGTTCTCCCGCGGATTGATGAAGCCGGGTTCAATATGAATGTTTTCTATGTGGCCAGCGCGGAACTCTTCTCAATGCTCCCTGAAAAAGAACAGGCAGAGATTTATCCGGATGAACTTGCCTACGAAGCGATGGGAATAACAGGGCTTACCCTGCCGACATTATACCGCTGGGTTGCGTCAAGTGAATGCAGGAAACGAAGCATCCACGCCTTCAAACACGGGCATTATCTCGGAAGTGGAAAGGCTCACAAGGTTTTTGAGGAAGCCGACCTTCATCCTGAAGGACAATGGAAAGCCATTGAGGAATATGCCAAGTGGATTGAAAAAAGAAACGGCAATTAAAATAGTGGCGGCGGGGGTCCATTCACAATCCCCGCCGCTTTAATCTCTTAGTCAGATAACACAGTCATTATTGCAAAAGTCATTATACTGTTTATTCAGCCGGAGCCGCAAACCCCGCTGATAACTCTGAACAGATTCCCTCCCATAATTTTTCCGATATCTTTTGAGGAATACCCCCTTTTTATGAGTTCGCCTGTAATATTCGGAAGGGCTGAAATATCTTCAAGACCCACCGGCGTAAGGGGGATTCCATCAAAATCAGAACCTATCCCGACATGGTCAACCCCCGCGACCCTGACAGCGTGATCTATATGGTCTACGACAAGGGAAAGGCCGGGCATCAGCAGATTTTCCAGTTTGTTCATCGCGGCGGGCAACAATTCTTTGCCCGCCCTCTCGGGATCGCCGCCGTATCTGCGCGAAAGAATCCCCTTCTTTTCCCTGTAAACACTCCATACCTTCATGATATCCCTGTGACTTTTTTCTTCGAGAAAAGCCGGGAAATAATTAACACAAACCACCCCTTTATTTTCAGCAAGGGCAAGGAGCTGATCATCATCCGCGTTTCTGGGAATATCACAGATCGCCCTCATACAGGAATGCGAAAGAATAACCGGGTTAATAGAACGATTCAATATTTCAAAAAAGGCCCCGCTTGAAGCATGGGAACAATCTATTACTATTCCAAGCCTGTCCATTTCTGTAATAAGATCCCGGCCGAAATCGCTCAAACCACCCCATCGCTCCATGTCTTCCGAGGAATCAGCTATAATGTTCGTGTTTTTCCATGTTATTGTTAAGCACCTCATTCCCAGCCTGTACAATCTTTCCAGCACCTCCAGGGATGAAACCACATGCCCGCCCTCAACACCAATCATCGCGGCAATTCTATCCTCTTTTGCGATCCTTTGTATATCATCGCCGTTAAGAGCAATCTCTATCTCTTCCTTATAGGCTTCTATCGTTCTTTTGAAAATCCGTATTGACTCAAATGTTTTCTCTTCCCACACTCTCTCCGGATAACCCGGATCGATGCACACCGCGAATATCTGGCCATTAAGCCCCCCCTCTCTCATACGGGGGAGATCAATGTGGCCATCTGTTTGCCTCTTTCCAATGTCAAAATCACTATCGTTAACAATTCGTGCGGCAGTATCGCAGTGTCCGTCAAAAACAGGGATGAAATATTGCTCATTCATAATTATCAGCCTCTCTATGATATCAATTTCTCTTTCCCTCAAATTATCCTACACCATTAAACAGAATTTATGTATCCAAATATCGTCTGATTAGGCCCGTCAAACACAAAATATCATAGCTGTGCCGAAAAATATTTTTGACATAAATTTTACTCGGGAAAATCGTCGAAAATCTGTGTTGCCAAGAAACAATATTAATTGGAATCCGCGCGGAGGATTTCAGACGCGTGGAATGAACTTA
>JAUXHZ010000023.1 GCA_030621255.1 Candidatus Latescibacterota bacterium | reverse complement strand
TTTCTTAAAATGTACGGATCGAGAGAATCTATCACGGTAAAAATAAAAGCGGCTGATGTCGCGCTTCTCAGCAGCGCTGTTGAAGAGGCTGAAATCGCGATGAGAATAAGGCACAAGCTGCATCCCGGGGAGAAGAGTGATTTCAGTGTAACAACGTCAAAGCAGCTTGTTTCTCTTTGGAAAAATATTTCGAGTTCAATATTCAAAGCGCTGATTTTTCTGGTATCAATAGCCCTTGTCGTCGGAGGGGTGGTTTTGATGAACGTGATGCTTGTGTCGGTAACTGAAAGAACGAGAGAAATTGGTATAAGAAAGGCGCTTGGAGCAAAAAGGACGAATATTATCTGGCAGTTTATTGTTGAATCGATAACGCTTTCTCTTCTGGGGGGAGTGATAGGTATCGCTGTGGGATTTACTATTGCCGCTATCATATCGATTCTGTCTCCTCTGCCGTATGTGATTGCTCCATGGTCAATTGTCGCGGGCCTTACGGTAACATTTTTTATCGGAATTATATTTGGTACATATCCGGCAAGTAAGGCGTCGAGGCTTGATCCTGTTATCGCCCTTCATCACGAATAGGTGAATTTCTTATGGCGGACGGCAAAAATGATTTAAAAAGGGAGTCGGGGGTTAACATTCAACGTTCCGGCAACGGGATCTGGCGTGAAAACTTCAAGCAGGCTATAGTTATTATCCGGAGTCATAAAATGCGTTCGGGACTCCTTATAGTCGGTGTAGCCATTGGTGTAACAACTGTCCTTGCTATTGTTACAGTTATGTCCGGTCTCGGGAAAAGGGTGCAGCAGGATATTCTCTCGGTTAATAAACCATATTTAATTGTAAGCAGGTTTGATCCATTCGCCGGGTCACAGGATAGGCGCGATTTGTTGAGAAGAAAGAAACTGACAAGCTACGATGCAGACGCGATAGAGAAAGAATGTTCGACTGTTGACAAGGTTGATCTTCAGATTGATTCACAGGGCAGGATGAGTGTTCTTCGTTACGCGAATGAAAGAACAAATCTCATTCAGATAGTAGGGGCCTCGCATAATTTTGGGGTTATGTTCAGTTTTTCCATCGAGAAGGGAAGGTTTTTTACAAAATTCGAGCAGGATCACAGAGCAAGAATTATTGTCCTCGGATATGGTCCGGCCAAAGATCTCTTTCCGCACAGGGATCCGATCGGGAAAATGATAAAGATAGACACTCACAGATATAAGGTTGTCGGCACGATGGAATCAAGAGAGAACATCATGGGAAGTATCAGTGATAATTATGCTATAGTTCCATATACCATATATGAGAAAGATCGTTCAACCAAATGGGATGATTATTCGATTGCCGTAACAATCAGCGACCAATTTACACTTGAGGAAGGAACAGAGGAGGTTACAGCCCTGCTCCGAAAAAGAAGAGGAGTTAAACCGGGCGAGGAAAACAATTTTTATGTAACGACATCAGAATCTTTTAAGGAAATGCTGGGGAATATCACAAGATATATCGGGTTGGTTCTTGTCGTGATTTCATCAATAGGGTTGATGGTCGGCGGGATTGGTGTAATGAATATTATGCTGATTTCCGTAACTGAACGGACGAGAGAGATCGGGATAAGAATGGCTATGGGAGCAAGAAAGAATGATATTCTTCAGCAATTTCTAATTGAAGCGGCGACACTGACAGGGGCCGGAGGAATAATAGGGATCATTCTGGGCCTCTTTGCGGCACGCGGAGTAGCCGCGCTGATACACTTCCCCTATTCGGTTCCTATTATCTGGATAATTATCGCTTTTGCTTTCTCCACGTCGATAGGGTTGATTTTTGGTTTGTATCCGGCAAACAAAGCGGCGAAAATGGATCCTATTGTTGCCCTTCGAGCTGAATAAGGGTAGTAAATCAATTAAAAATCCCCTACTGATTTTATTTGCAAAAATCGATCAATTTAGGTAGAAATAAGTAAGGTATCCCTCTATAATTTCATTATGAGTATTTTAAGATGCCATAAAATATGTTTAGCAGTTACGATTATGTTGCTGGCTAATATATTCCCATCTGCGGGAAAGGCTGACAGGCGTGCTGATATCAATCCTTTTGAGCTTTCGGCCTTTTACGCCTATGACGGCGAAGGAAATATCTATCTTGATCTCGGGATATCTATCGGTTACAACCGGCTGGTATTTTTCAAACAGACAAACGGGTATAAGGCTGAATACAGAGTTTATATTCAGCTCGTTGACAGGGAATCGGGGAGTCTCATAAGAGGGGATGTATGGGAAAAAAGTGTTACCGCGGCAGATTATGGGGAAACAAGGTCTTCGGCCGGCATTTCTTCAATACAGAAAAAGATCTACTTACAGCCCGGCAATTATAAGGTTGAGGGAAGGATAGAGGTAATCGACACGAATATAGAGTATAAGCGTGAAACTATTATAGAGATACCGGGTAGAGCAGAGGGTCTTCCAAATATCTCCAAGCCTGTTTTTTCAATTCCCCGGGAGGATAGAAGAGAAGAAAAACCTCTTTTAGGAGAGATAGAGGTTTCAATATGCACATCGATGGTTACAAGCGGGTTTACGATGTGTCCGGACGGGATTTACGCTGATTTTAATATGTGGCTGAGGGCCTCCTTCAATCTTTCTATTCCTTTCTCTGAAGATAAAAAGGGCAGTTGTTTTATCTCCGTAAAAATATCTGATTCCGGGAAGATGATTGTCAGTTACAACAGAGAGCGGGTTTTGCTTGATGAAACAGGACATTCGCTCTTCTGTTTTGACTTCAATGTTGATGATTATCGCATAGGTGTTTATAGAATGGAGATCAGCGCTGAAATTGAAGGGACTGAAAAAACGGATGTAATCCGGAAAGAATTCGTAATTCTTTTTAATAAAGGATCACTATACGAGCATTTTGAAGAAACAAAGGAGTTGATTTCGCTTGTGGCATCTGAGGAGGACCTAAAATCCCTTGTTACAGTTCCTCCCGAGAGTAGAATAGATGAGTGGAATGCCTTCTGGAGTGAAAGGGAGTCGGCACGCGGGAGTGAATATTATAATTTTGAACAATTTCTAAGTAACATGGCCTATGTATTGAAACATTTTTCAGATGGTGTGCCGGGATGGAAAGCAGATATGGGGAGAATATATATCAGGAACGGCAAACCGGACGAAGTTGTTACAAAGCAGGGCGGTAGATTAGGGGTTTATTATCAGTATTGGTATTATTACTCCAAGGGAATTATTTATGTTTTTACAGATAAATTCGGCACGGGTGATTATAGATATGTAGGAACAAGGCATTTTTGAGAACCAATGAAGAAGATAATAATAGGATCAGCAGTTATTTTAGTTTCTCTGTCATTGGTACTGGTGTCCTGTACGCATGATGAACCGCCTCCAATGCTGAGAATGGCGCTTCAGACTGAACCCTCAAGCCTTGATCCTGCCTATGCGGTTGATTACAGCTCGGGGCTGATTACATCCTTGATACATTCCAACCTTGTCGGAATTGATACTGAAGGAAAACTTTGTCCTGATCTGGCGAGCAGCTGGGAAGTTTCAGATGACGGGAAAGAGTGTCTTTTCCATCTTGGCCCTTCCCGTTTCGCGAACGGCAGAAGAGTCAAAGCCCGGGATGTGCTGTTTTCATTCAAACGGCTTCTTTCCCCTTCAGCCCTTTCTCCCAGATGGTGGGTTCTCGCCCCGTTAAAAGGAGCCCGGGCCTATCATAAAAAAGGAGACTGGGACTCCGAATCGATTGAAGTTATTAATGATTCAACAGTGGCTCTTCGTCTTGAAAGGGGAACCGCGCATTTTCTGAGCCTTCTCTCGATGCCGGCGGCCGGGATTGTATGCCCCGAGCAAATGGAAGAAAAGGGGAGCGGTTATGGCAGGAATCCATGCGGAAGCGGCCCCTGGAGCCTCTCGGAGTGGGTTGAGAGTGAAAGAATGATTCTTGAGCCTAACGGTTTCTATACCGGCAAAAAAGCGTCTATAGATGGAATATCATTCAGGTTTATTCCGGAAGCGATGACGAGGATCGCTGAGTTCGAGGTGGGGAACCTGGATATTCTGGAAATTCCATACGCGGAGCTGAAAAGATGGCGCACAGCCGGGTTGAGGCTGGAGAAAACAGAAGAACTTCGAATAGTCTATATTGGATTGAATACCGGAAAATACCCCTTCAATGACCGGCGGGTAAGAAGGGCGCTTAATATGGCGATTGATGTTGAAGCTGTGATCGCAAAGATACTGTTTGGCGCGGGCCGGCGGGCTAGAGGAGTTGTGCCGCCTGTGCTTGGAGGTCAAGCGCGTCAATCGGATATTTATCGGTATAATCCTCAAATGGCGGAGAGCCTTCTTAAAGAAGCGGGCCTTGGGGATGGTTTTTCAATGGAGATATGGCAGAGAGAAAGCCCTGAGGGGGGAAGAATTCTCGAATGTGTGCAGGCCTATCTTGGCAATATCGGTGTTAATGTTAAGCTTGTAACAAGGGATTGGAGCGCTTTTAAACAGGCAGTAGACCACGGGACACCGGATGCCTTTTATCTTGATTGGTTTGCAGACTATCCTGATGCTGAAAATTTTCTTGCTCCTCTTTTTCACTCTTCGAATAGAGGAGGAGGGGGCAACAGAACGGGGTATAAAAACGATCGTGTGGATTCCCTGATTGATTTTGCATCCAGGCTCCCGGATAATGAAAAGAGGATGAAGTTACTCCTTGAGGCGGAAGAAATTGTTTACAGTGACGCGCCGTGGATATTCTTGTGGTTTCCTGTCAGATATGAGGCTGTTTCCGGCAGGCTTAACGGGTACACTATCCCGGTTATATTCAATGGGCAACGTTTTCTGAATATTTCATTCTAAAGGATGGATCATTAAATTGTTGAAATTTGTCACAAGAAGGGTTGCGCAGCTTGTTCCGATTCTATTCGGAGTAATAAGTGTAACATTTCTGATAATGTATATCATTCCAGGAGATCCGGTACTTTCACTTGTCGGAGAAAGATACGACGAGGAGACAATAGAAAGAATACGTGAAGAACTGGGCCTTAATAAACCCCTCCCGATTCAATATGTTGATTATCTCGGAAGGGTAGTCAGGTTCGATTTCGGAAGGTCATTTATAACCGGCCGGCCTGTTATGGAATCGATAAAGGAATATTTCCCGAGAACATTGCTTCTCGCTTTCAGCTCAATGTTAATTGCCGTAGTTGCAGGTGTTATAATCGGAGCTATTTCCTCCCTGAACCGTTTCAAGTGGCTGGGACGGGCCCTTATGTCATTTTCTCTGGTTGGAGTATCTATACCCGTGTTCTGGCTCGGCCTGTTATTGATATACCTTTTTGCCATAAAATTGTCGATTCTTCCACCCTCAGGATATGGGAATGGTTCACTAAGATATCTTGTACTTCCGGCTGTTACACTTTCTTTTGCTTCAATGGCGACAGTGGCCAGGGTATCACGCTCAAGTTTTCTTGATATTGCTTCTGAAGATTTTATCAGGACTGCGAGAGCGAAAGGGCTGAATGAATTTGCGGTTTTTGGAAAACATCTGTTCAGAAACGCGCTTATTCCGGTTATTACTATTGTTGGAACAGATTTCGGGAGTTATCTTGGCGGATCGGTGCTTACTGAGTCTATCTTCGGGTGGCCTGGATTGGGAAGGCACATAGTACAAGCGGTCCTGAAGCGTGATTTTCCTGTTATTCAGGGTGCGGTACTTTTTATGGCTGTACTCTTTATGCTTGTAAATCTTATTGTGGATTTAAGTTATGGGTTTATAGATCCGAGAATCCGGGTGACCGGAAAGGAAGAGTAGTGTGTTTTCTGAATGAGTGAATTGAAAAGTTTCTATGGAAGATTCTCTCGTAACCGTATGGCATTTTCCGGGCTTATTGTGCTTACGTTAATAGTTATGGGAGGGTTGTTGGCAGACATAATCGCTCCGGTGGATAAGGGAAGGATTGATCTTGAGCATTCCCTTGAGGTGCCTTCACTGAAGCATCCATTCGGGACAGATTCTTTCGGCAGAGATCTTTTTTCAAGGGTTATACATGGTTCGCGCGTTTCTCTTACAGTAGGCTTTGCGGCAAGAACGATTTCAATTATTATCGGCCTTGTAATGGGTATAATTTCCGGTTTTTACGGAGGGAAAATTGATTCTGCAATTATGCGCCTGGCGGATATTACCTTTGCCTTTCCAACACTTCTGCTTCTCATAGCGATTATGGCCGTTGTCGCTCCTGGAATTTCAACACTGGTTGCAGTTCTGGGAGTGGTAGGTTGGGCGGCAATTGCCAGGCTTGTGAGAGCGCAGGTTATGACGATTAGAAAACGACAATATGTTCAGGCGGCGGAATCCTCCGGAATAGGGACTTTTTCTCTTGTTTTCAGGCATATTCTTCCACAATGTTTATCTCCGGTAATCGTCGTTTATACAATGGGCCTTGGTATGACGATTATGGCTGAATCAAGCCTGAGTTTCCTGGGCCTGGGCGTTCAGCCGCCTTCGCCGAGTTGGGGCAGGATGATATCGGATGGTATTATATTTATGCGTTCGGCTTGGTGGCTTACGATATTTCCCGGCATTATATTATCTTTAACCGTATGTTCACTGAATCTGGTCGGGGATGGATTACGGGACGCGTTTGATCCAAAATATGTTTATTCAAAGGAAAGGGATTAATCTGACAATCATGAATAAACTGATTTCCGACATAAAGAACTTGATTGATACCGCGAATAAGGAACTTAAGATTGACAGCAGATTCAATTATCACTCCGTCTCCCTTGAGAATGGAGAATCCGTAAAGATAGATATAAGCAGTAAAAGGGTCCGGAACCGCGTTATTGACATGATGGAGGATTTCAGGATTGAATCGGACGATTCTGAAAGAATTATTCTTCGGGCCTTATCTGGTACTGAAATTGCATTGAATTGCATTGGCGGAAGAGAGGATATGCTTTTATCTGTCCGCACTGCTGTTACAGATATTAGAAATACTCCGTCTCACAGGGGAGAGCTTATTACTCAGGCGATTATGGGTGAAGAGCTGAAGGGATTAACGCGGGAGGGGAATTGGTATCTTGTTCAACTTCCCGATCGGTATATAGGGTGGGTGTGTTCCTGGAGTGTTATGAGGGTAAGCCGTTGTGATATTAAGGCTTGGAATCGCAGTGTTAACGGTATGGTTGTTGAAAACAGAGCCGTTGTATACTCAGAGGCCGGCAGTGGAGAGAGCCGTATCGGCGAGTTGGTATCCGGCACATTTGTAAGGCTCGGTAGGATAGAGAATGGATTTTACAGTGTCACTCTTTCAGATAGGAGGAAAGGGTTTATTGTTGCGTCCGATATTGGTGATCTTCCGGCAGGAGTGGTAAACCCCGGAAGATTAATAGGCAGGGCTGGTAGATTTATAGGGGTTTCATATTTATGGGGAGGGACTACATCGAGGGGATTTGACTGTTCCGGTTTGATAAAAAGGGTTTTTCAGATGGAGGGAATAGCGTTGCCGCGTGACAGTGATCTGCAGTTTGAAGTGAGTGAAGAGACAGATTTCTCCGAAGCTGCTCATGCGGCGCCGGGGTCTTTATTCTTTTTTCATAAGGAGGGTGTTGTCAATCATGTTGCTCTCTCTACCGGAGTTGGAAGGTTCATTCACTCGAGGGGCGAGGTTAGTGCCGGCAGCCTTATTGAGTCGGATGAGTGCTACGATAAAGAACTTGCTGAATCTTTTTGCTCTGTGAGGGGAATAATCTCAGAATAAATAAATTTAAGAGTTTAAAAAAATATTAAGAAAATGTTAAAAAAAATAAAAAAAAGGGTTGACATGGTTCCTATACTGGTTTAATTTTGCCTCCAACATATAGGAAAGTAGCAAAATGGGGTTATGGAAGGGGGTATTCAACAAAGGAGTTTGATGGTTCCTGCCATCAAGGATTGGCAGAAGAGGAGTCCGCGTTATTGAAGTGCGGGCAACCTGATGGTTCAACAAATTATTTGAAAGGGGGGATGGCCTAAAGAATGTTTCAAAAATGCACCTTTGAATATCAAAGATTGAATTCGGATTAGTTGTAGCTACCCGCTTGCTGAAAGCGGTGACATAGAATGTTTTGCCTGGGATTTTTCCGAAGGGGAGGAATCCTTGCAGGAGGTTAGAATGAAAAAGATTTTTTTAATTACTATGGCCGCCATCATGATTACTGCGTTTGCAGTACCGGTGATGGCAACAGGCAGTAGACTCTCAGCCCTGGGTGATGTTGACAATTACATCGAAGATAGCGGTAACATTTTTAAATGGCTCGCAACTCTGCCGTCCTTCGCGAATGTTGTTACAATAGACATCTATCCTAATGGAACCGGTTCTTACGGTTTTATATATGGACTTGGTGAATACGGCGACAAAGGAACGATCGGCCTTTTCTTCATGGAAAATACCGGCGGACCGAACGATGTTTTTGATACAGATCCGGGTTGGTTAGACTGGGATCGTTTCAGTACTGCTCTTGCTAACAAATATAATTTAATCTATGCCTATGAACTGGACAAGATAGCGCTCGGCTTGAATTTCAGCCGTGCGAGCTATATTGATTCCTATGATGATCCTGTAGATACAAACGATGAAGAGGACAGCAGTGCTTATACCACAATCGGCGCCAGTGTACGTATGGATATCAACGATGATATGTATGCCGACATCGGTTTTGATTATACCATGATTACATATACGGATGAGAATACAGCCTTTGAAGACATCACTGAAGATCCCGGTATGAAAATGGACTTCAACGCCCGCCTCTTCTATGATTATAGTGAAGCTATCACCCTTATTCCGTATATCGGATTCGGTATGGCGGATTACAATATTGCCGGTGAAGATGCCGCAGCCTATTTTGGTGGATTTGATGCGTCAGGCGCAAAGGCGATGAATTTCAAGCTGGGTATAGCCGCGAACTTTGAGGTTAACGAGGACAATATGATAGTTCTCGGTATTGAGCCCTTCTCATACCAGAAGGCTGAACCTTCAGAATACGCAGATGGAGTTACTGGTAGTTGGGAAGGTTCGATTATTACCATGCCCCGTTTCCTCCTCGCTCTTGAAACGGATGTTAAGGACTGGCTTACAATCCGCACAGGCTGTACCAAGGCCTTGAACAAGAAGAAGAGCACCGCTAATAATGGAACCGATGAGTATGTAGATGAAGAAGACGAGGCGCCTTTCGACTGGCACCTCGG